>JAAYIV010000179.1 GCA_012523305.1 Spirochaetales bacterium | reverse complement strand
CATTATTGTTGTTGTAGAGCTCCAAAGAAATTCTCAATGAATTGTTCTTATCCAGATTCAGGTCATCGACCTGGAAGGAGAGCGTGCCTTTCTTTTCAATGGCAAGATGACTGGAATAGTAAAAATTTAATGACTGGCTCACTTCCCACTGTTCCTGAGAAGGGAAGATGAATTCCATCACGGCATCGTCGGAAGTCAATTCAACGTCCGCTTCATTGGTGACGATGATCTCCAAATCCCTAGGGTTTATCATCCCAACCAATTTGACGGTGGCAGGAGAAAAGCGAGGCATATCCTCTACCGCAACAAGGGAGAGCAACGGTATGAAAAGAAGAGATAATATTACTAGGTTTCTACGTATATTCATCATTGCACTAACCATACCACATTGTATCAAACGATAGGATAAAAACAAGGCTGTGCAGATATATCTGCACAGCCGAACTTTCATACCAAATAGAAATTAAGAGACTGTTACAAGACTAACTGTAACAGTGGCAGTATATGTCCCTACTGGTGTATTGTCATCAATAGCCTTAGGCGTGATAACAATCTTAACATCTTTCTTAACAGTCTTATTAACATCGGTGCCTTCATAAACTAAAAGATCGAATTTAGTTGAGGAATCGGTCCATTGGGCAGGATTCTCATTACCAACGGTGACTGTATCGATGTTTACAATCCCAGAACCAGTCTTTGTAAATGCAGTCACCGACAGCTGAGCCTTAAATGCGCTACTATGCTTTGCGGTAAAGCCGTATTTTAATTCTGGGTCCACCGAAAATGCATTATCTGAAACAGTAACGCCTGTCTGATATGCAGTTGAATCACCAATCAAGAATCCATGCGAAAAACTGTCTCCAATCGTTGACTGCAATAATGCTGTTGCTGGAGTATAGTTGGGAAGCGCAAACACCCCACCCATAACAATGAGCAGAACCAATGCAAAAGCAATAATTTTTTTATTCATACAATTCTCCTTCGGGAGGGTATCTGTTTGTGCTGACCGACCCCTTTGTACGTCATAGGATACTGTTGAAACGGACTTATGTCAATATCAAAGATTAAAGGTTTTTTTAATTCTTGATTATTTTTCATTAATTATAGTTATATTCTTCATTTATAACGATTTATATCTTTTTCTACTTATAACATATGTCTACATTTTCTTAGGATTGTTCAAATTTATGGAATTCTTCAGATAAAATAACAAGAAAAATACATCGTCTTTGATGTATCTCTTGTCACAGCATTGGAGTATGGGTCGTTAATTTCCGGTCGTGATCCCGATGGAAACCGTTGATTTATACTCTCCAGCAGGAGCGTTCGCCACCTCTTCCTGGGCGGCGATGACCGTCAAGGTATAGGCGTAGACCGCCATCCCGCCTTGGTTCGGGGTAAACTCAACAAGCTCATACTGGCTGGCGGGGTCGAACGGCTTCTCCAATTCACGTATATATGTGGTACCGCCCTCTACACGGATCCTGTCAATGTTGACGTAACTAGGGTTGGTACTATCTTGTTGGGCAAACGGGGATACCGTTGCAGAGACAGTCATCGGAATCGAGGTATTGGTCTTCACCGCATAGGTGAACTGAACACCAAGAGGATTGAATGCGTCGTCAAAGGTATCACTGGCCACTATTTCAGCTGCTCCATCATCCCCTTTCAAGAATCCATGAATGAGAATCTCGGGGACGCTGGTGGTGAGTTTTATCGTCACTTGGTTCGGTGCTGCCCCGAGGGTCAGAATCGCAACAAGTAGTATGGTGATCAACAGATATCGTTTCATGAAGTTATGTTCCTCCTAGAAAAGCGTGCAAGGCCTTCTCCAGTCTTACTTCCGATTGCACTATACTATTTGTGACAAACATATGTCAATACATTGCTGGTCTAATCTAGTAAATACTTCTAAATATTACATTT
>JAAYIV010000178.1 GCA_012523305.1 Spirochaetales bacterium | reverse complement strand
TCTGATGTGGCAACGCTCTCATACGATTTTGCTGTTAAAACGCCCGAAGAGACTTCCATGGTGACCTATCAGTTCAGCATAAAATCAGTCTCTGATTCTTCTGAACGAAACGTCGACTCCGTCCAGCTAGGTGAACATATGAAACGAGTCTGCATATTCAACGAACTTCTCAAGTGCCCGATCTTGAGTGAGAAGAAAATCAGGATGGGCAAGCTTGTTGATACGGAAACTACAGAATTGTTTCTTCCGAGACCGAAGAAACAGCTTCTGGTTGGAAGCAGCAAGCAAATCGATACTGATCTTGAAGTCGCGAAAAAACTTTCAAACGCCCAATCCCGCTCATTTGTGTTCTCAAGAGAGTTCCTGAATGCTGTGAGAAGCACGGTGAAGCAATCCGCCGATTCTGATATGGAGCTTTCCTTTTATGCCCATCTCATGGAGAGCATGGTGAACTTCGGTAACCACGAGCTATTTATCATCAACACTACCAATTCCGGCCTTATAAGCCTAAATGCACAGCCATTGGTCTTTACGTATACAACAGGGAATTCGGGTGCCATCGGCACGATGATGATTCCTCTCAATGAACCAGCTGTGATACGAAAGAAGGCAAAGGAGGTAGTCATAAAAGTCATCCAGACCATGAATGTGGTACTAAAGCAGATAGTCCCCGGACTTACCATCCACTTCAAGGATTTGGGGACGCAGGTTCTTGAGAACGGGGAGGAAGGCAGCAGGATCCAGCTGATGTCCCACAAGAACAACCGGGAAATTCCTCTCAATTATGAATCTGAAGGCATCAAGAAGATCGTCTCCATTCTCCAGCTTCTCATCGTGGTCTACAATCAGACATCCATCACTGTTGCCATTGATGAGCTCGACTCTGGGGTATTTGAATATCTTCTCGGAGAACTGCTCGGCATCATCTCAGAGAGGGGGAAGGGACAGCTGATCTTCACCTCGCATAATCTGCGCCCACTGGAAACGTTGGATCGAGGATTCATTGCCTTCACAACTACAAATCCTCACAAGCGCTACGTTCGCATGACAAACGTCAAAGAGAACAACAATCTCCGCGACTTCTATTTCAGAAACATCATGCTCGCCGAACAAGATGAAAAGCTTTACGAACAGACGAACAATGCAGAGATAGCTCTCGCGTTCAGGGAGGCTGGAGAATATTGGGGCTCGTAAAAAGATTGTGTTCGCAATCGTAGAGGGGCCTTCTGATGCACAGGCGCTCGAAGTTCTCCTGAACCAGATATACGACAAGAATTCCGTATACCTTGAGATCACGCACGGCGATGCCACCACAATGAAATGCGCCGATTCCTCGCCAATTATTTCCATGCTTATTTGGAATCGGGGTCTTTCATTAGGGACGAAAAACATTCACTTGAACGTTATACAAATCTGGGGATCTGCATTGAGATGACTCGGAGGGGATACCTCGCATCCACTGAATCGTCCCAAGTTGAGCAATAGACGGATCACTCCCTCCTCGACAAATATCCTATCCGTTTGCCACCTGCCGATACTTCATCACCACATCGACGCCATCAGGCTTGATAACCACTCTCTCCACCGTATGTACCAAGGCATCGGAATCGAATTCCTCAACTGATCGCCAAGGCAATCCAAGAGTAGGCAAGGCGAATAGCTACCTTCTAACAAGTATCGTGCAATTTTACGACTTGTAGGATAGCTAGCGCTTCTGAAGATGTCATCAATACTCATCAGGCGACCACACTCACTACAGGAGGCCAAGGAGATTCCCTTTACCATCTGACCAGCAGATGGTAGGGCTCGCGTTGCGCTTGTAACCAGCGCTTATCACCTCACCATCTTAAAGCTTTGTGGTGTAAATCCCAGTGACTTACTTCTCTTCGCTTTTGACATGTCTATTGATCAAGTTCAATGATACTCGCTGTCCCGTTACCTTGGACAGAATTTTGACTGGAATTCGGTAATAAGATTTCGGCAAATTCACATACACTTCTTCTGTAGAACAGGTAATCCTTGTTCTTTTGTCACAAAAAATATATAATTTTTGTGACTAGAAAAAGGAGGGGAAGGAATGAAGAAAAAAACAACAATGGTACAAATCCAAAACCTAATCAACAACAAGAAACCCGGGACAGTCTTTACAATACGGGATTTCCAGGATATTGGCGACGGTCCTTCCATTCGCCAATGTCTCAAACGTCTTACCGACAATGGCACTATTCGTCGTATAACACCCGGCATATATGACAAACCGTCATTCAACCATTTTCTCAATGAAAACGAAGCCGTAGACATATATCAGACGGCAAAGATTATTGCTCGTACAAATTCCTGGACTATAGCTCCGAGTGGAAATATTGCACTCAATTTGTTGGGACTTTCCACGCAAGTAAGTTCTCGCTGGATTTTCGTTAGTGACGGCCCGTATAAGAAATATAACATTGGAGCCAATACTATAGAATTCAAGCATCGGGCAAACCGGGAAATTACAGGTATGTCCGAGAAAACCCTGCTCATCATCCAGGCACTCAAAGCCTTGGGAAAGGAGCAGGTAACAGATGCCCAACTCGCCAAAATACAAAAAAATTTAACAGGCAACGAAGCAAAAAAACTGCTAATTGAATCTCGCAATGCTTCTGCTTGGATTATAGAGGCAATTAAGAAAATCTGTGGAGAGATGCAATGTACAAAATAGCAAAGCTGAATGTTGATGACCGCCGAGCATTATTCCGAAATACCGCAGCAAAGATGAATTTGAACGAAGCGATTGTGGAAAAAGATTTCTGGGTATGTATCACACTTGAATATCTTTTCCATAAATGTCGGTTTAAGGATGCTTTTGCTTTCAAAGGTGGGACAAGCCTTTCAAAGGCATGGCATGTTATTGAACGTTTTTCCGAAGATATTGACTTGATTCTTGACTGGCGTATCTTAGGCTATGCAATAAAAGAGCCATGGGAAGCGAGAAGCAACAAACAGCAGGATATATTCAATAAAGGTGCAAATGCACAAGCAGAGCAGTTTCTAGGAGAGAAGCTTGTGCCTCTGCTCAGACATGATTTCACCCAAATACTTGGAATCGATGCAGATATTTCTATTGATGCACAAGAACCACAGACTATTAATTTCAACTACCCGCGTATTTTTGATTCTTCTGCCATTACGCAGGCGATCAGGCTTGAAATAGGACCTCTTGCAGCATGGACTCCTACAGAAGTGACAAGAATCGTTCCATACAGTGCAGAGCAATATCCAAACGTCTTTACACAAAGATCAACAGAAATTCTTACGGTACTTCCAGAACGCACCTTCTGGGAAAAGGCTACTATTCTTCATCACGAAGCACATCGTCCTGAAAATTCTGTCATGCCTCCTAGGTATTCACGACATTATTATGATTTGTATCGTCTTGCTCATTCAGATGTTAAGGAGAAAGCTTTCTTAAAGGTTGCATTACTTCAAAAGGTTGTTGATTTCAAGAAAAAATTCTACCCTCGTGGATGGGCAAAATATGATGAAGCAAAACCTGGGACATTCCGTTTGAATCCTCCTGCGCATAGCAAGAAAAAACTTGAGAGTGATTACAAAGCAATGAAGGAAATGATCTATGGCGACTATCCTGATTTTGAGACTCTTATGCAGGACATCGAACAGCTTGAAAACGAAATAAATGCATTGTCAAGGACATTCCGCATTATACACGAAAAGCGATTGGATCAACAGTAACAAAATCTTCCCCTCAAAGTGAAATCTGTGCATAATATTCCTGATTACAAACATAACGGTCAACTATTCGCCACCTGCTGGTACTTCATCACCACATCGATCCCATCGGGCCTGACGACAATCTTCTCCACCATATCGGCAAGAATATCGATATCAAATTCTTCAACCGAACGCCATGGCAACCCGAGAATTGCCGAGACATTCTTCAAGAGCTGCTCAATCTTGATCGATCGGTTGGGACAGGTGCGTTTTTTCTTGTTCCGATGCTTTCTACGACTACACGCCCAATACTGGTACGCAGTGCCCTTATACTCGTTGCAATCACCTTTCCTAAACGGCAATCCACACTCGCTGCAGAACACCAACCCATACAGGTCATCCGATCGCGAGTTACGGTAGATGCCGATCTTCCGCTCTTGATCAACCCATTCGAGTCGCGCCTTCACCTGATCAAACAACTGCCGGTCCACAATCGGCTCATGATCGTCGGTGAGATAGTAGCTGGTATAGGACTTGGAATAATCCGGTTGCTTGGTGAGCAGATCCCTCACCGGACCCTTCTGGATCATCCGGTCTCCCACATACACCTCGTTGCCCAGGACCTTCCTCATATTCCCTGATCCGGGAATCCGCTTGGTTGAGGAATTCACAGCTCCGAGATCCTCCAGATGGCGCTGGATCTCTATGGGGTACAAACCCGCTGCATAATCCTCGAAGATCACCCTGACGATCCATGCGTCCTGGTTCGGCACAAGTACACCGTTCACTTCATCGTATCC
>JAAYIV010000177.1 GCA_012523305.1 Spirochaetales bacterium | reverse complement strand
TTCGGCAGAAATTGCGCGATGTGTATGCACTGCGCGATGTTTTGTCCTGAGGATGCGATGCATATGGGAATAATACACTTTTGGAAAATTAATAGTCCGTACCGGTTTCATAATCTTCTTCACGATACACCACTGAAATTTCCATTTGTCGATGAAAACACAAAAGGATATTTCAGGTTATTTTTACCGTATTACAAGCGAGTGGATGCTGAGTTGGCAAGGTTGACAGCTTGCGATCCCTGTGTGACGATAGATGATGATAAAGGAGATCAGGAACTATGAAATTTGTACTGGTCGGAGCGGGAAGCGCGCAATTCGGGTTGGGAATGCTCAGTGACATATGTACGAGCGAAATGCTGTATGGTTCTCACATCTCTCTAGTGGATATCGATGTGAAAGCACTTGAAAAAGTAGCGTCGATTGCCCGAAATTTCATCCGAGAACGCTCGTTGCCTTTTACCATATCCACCAATACCGACAGAATTGCTGAACTCGCCGGTGCCGACGTTGTCGTGATAGCCATTGAGGTAGGCAGACGATTTACCTTATGGGATGAAGATTGGACCATTCCCCAACAGTATGGGATCAGGCAAGTCTACGGAGAAAATGGCGGAGCCGGCGGAGTATTCCATGCCCTGCGTATTACCCCGGTAATCATGCAAATCTGCGATGATATTGCGCGGCTTGCCCCTGATGCCTATGTGTTCAACTATTCCAACCCGATGACAGCCATCGTTACCACGGTATTGCGAAAATATCCTACCATGAAATTTATCGGGATGTGCCACGAAATCGCATCGCTCGAACGTTATCTTCCGCAGATACTGCATACGCCGTTTGAGAATCTACAGCTTAGGGCTGCCGGATTGAATCACTTTAGCGTGCTGTTGGAAGCTCGTTACAAGGATAGCGGTACTGATGCGTATCCGGACATTTTATCCAAAGCTCCTGACTTCTTTGAAAGAGAACCGGGTTATTCGGATATCCTGGAGTATGTGAGCATGCATGGCGAGGCTCCCCGCACCGAAGGAAGCACCGGGCAATTGGATCTGGGCATCGAACGCAGTGCGAAAAGTTGGGCTGACCGTACGATGTTCAAACAGATCATGGAACGATACAAGCTGCTGCCGATTACTGTTGACAGTCATTTGGGAGAATATGTGCAATGGGCGCATGAAGTAGCCGACCATAAAGGTATCAAGGATTTCTATGCGCTCTACCAACTCAGTTTATCCCATGCCGAACCTCGGATGAGAACCGAGCGCCATGAAAGGATCGTTACCATCGTTGAAGGGGTATTCGGTGATCGCAGTTATGAAGAACCGGCGATCAACGTACTCAATGACGGCTATATCCCCGACTTGCCTTCCTCTGTGGCCGTCGAGGTTCCTGCCATAGTCGAAAACCAGAAGTTGAACCCGATCCGCTTTGAACAATATCCCAAAGGCTTCGGTGCGTTATTGAGAAATTATACCGGGGTGTATGATCTATTGGCGGAGGCTGTGCTCACCAAAAAGAAAGAGTATGCGATCCAAGCGCTCTTGGCGTGTCCGATTGTTGATACTTGCAGCAAGATACCGGAACTCGTCGAATTGATGATCCAACGTCAGAAACAGTTCTTGGGATATCTTTCTTGAACTAGAGCAAATTCTGACGAGTCCATAATCCATGGTAGAGCAGATCGATCTGCTTGTATCCTGCCTGGATGATTTCATCGATTGCCTGTGAAAAATAGTAATCCAATTGTGCGCTCTTATGGGCATCTGAAGATATTACCACAGGAACATCCAGTGCTGCGGCGATTCTCAACAATGATGCTGAGGGATACATCTCAGGGATTGCCTGCCTGGCCATGCCTCCGGTGTTCGCTTCAATTCGAACATGTTGATCGGCGGCGACTTCGATGAGATGCCTGGAAGCATCCATGTACCACTGCTCGGCCGGATCAAAGTATCGATTGTCCTTATTCAGTTTTTTAATCAGGTCGCAATGGGCTAGGAAGCTGAACTTATGATGGCGCATCATCGTTTCCTGGATAGCAAAATAGTCGCTTACGAACGCTGTGATATCTCCTGAGTAATTATCATTCAACAGAGTTTCATAATCTTCCCGGGTGTTGTCGATCGAGATATAGGTGCCACTTTTAGGATGATACAACATATGGAACGACCCGATGGTATAATCTAACCTGTCGGCATATTCGGAACCGGATAATACATCGCTTTCGCTGAAATATTCCAATTCCATCCCCGCATAGATTTCAATCCTGTTGCCATAGGTAAAGCGCAATCTTGATATGGTTTCCAGGTACTGTTCGACCTTGTCATGGCGCAGATGCCATGTACTGTCGTGTGGGTTTGGTGCGTGGCATGAAAAACCGATTGCTTCAAAGCGGAGTGAAAGAGCTTTGAGCACATATTCTTCAAGCGGTCCGCGACCATCATCAAGTTCACAATGGGTATGATAGTTGGCGAGTTTCAGATTTCTTTCCATGTACGGATTCTACATGATTCTTGTATCGATGGAAAGAGGATCAGAGGCCGAATGGAAAGCATCATCATAGGCCCTTTTGGCTCAAGTACATTATCGATAAAGTAAAATTGTTGTAATTCTCCTCTTAATATCAATTATATATAAGCCACGTCAATTTTTGCTATTCTAGGATAAAACCATTCAGTACAATAATTCAAACAGAGATTACGCACTTCAAATAGTAGCATCGTAAAATTCCTGATCAAGTGTGAGAAATATGTGGTTATGGGCAACCGCGATCTCCAACGTCCCGCCCCGGATTTTTCCATCCGGGGCTTTTAGTATGACGGGCATGTCATCATTCTTGGGTGAAATTCCCAAGGGGCGTAGTTGCCGACGAACCCGATAGCGACTTGCAAGTCTCACACCGCGAGGTGTGGGAGGGAAGAAGCAATAGCGAAAT
>JAAYIV010000176.1 GCA_012523305.1 Spirochaetales bacterium | reverse complement strand
GAGGCGGAGAAATCTGGATCGATGGGGAACTGATCAGGAAAGACGGCTTGTTTGTCCATGAGTCGTTCGTCGAGCTGAATTTCGGCAAAACATCGTTCTAGCGTTCGGCAGAAAACACGATCGTCCTATTTTTATAGATGATGAATGGTGTTAAAACATCTTGTGAAGAGATATTGCTAGATTGAGGCAAAGATGCCTTTGCATCGTTCAGCCGTTTGGAAGAGAACCATAACTGGGAACTGCTGTTCTCCATGTGGTGGTGTTTCTCGCTGTGATCACACACTTTTATCAAACATGTGATCATCTCTGGCAGGGGAGAATTCTACTTCTCTAAAAAAAGCTTTGAATCGCAGGGACATGTGGAAGAATATTGTTTTTATTTATAAAGGTTATTGCCTCTGCGATGGCTTGTCCTGAAGGGGGAGAATGTGAGGTGGCATTTTTCCCAGGGAGACAATAAGTATTTGGATGCTTGTTTGTATAAATACTATTATAATGGTAGTAAAGTTGCAGAAAAGGTTAAAACTACTATTATGATATCATTTATTACTCTTTCATAAGCTCAGCAAGCAATAGTAGCCAATCGTAGGAAACGGAGGTTGAAACTTGATTTCACCCAAAAGGGGCTTGCGTCTCGTTCGGGGGTTCCACTGGCGACTTTGGGAAAATTCGAACAACAGGGGAACCTTTCTCTTGAATCGTTTTTAAAGCTGATGATGGCATTGGACTTGCTTGCTCCTCTGGTCAAGGCCACCGAAGGTCCACAGGAATCATTTTCTTCTATCGATGAGGTAATTGCAAGCGAGTCGGCACCCGTGCGAAAGAGGGTTAGAAGATCATGAATGGATGTTCATCGATAAAAGTTCTGCACGAGGGAATCGACTTTGGTCAGGGAACGATACCGGTCGGACGGCTCGCTTTGCGTGATTGTCATATCAACTTTTCCTATGAAACAGCTTTTATTGGATAAGGTCTGGAAATCTCACCATTCATGGTGCTTGTGTGAGCAGGGGCCAAATCTTTTGATCACAGCCCTTTCGAAGGCCTTCCCGGTGTAGTACGTGGTCCTGTCGATTTGGATGGCATCGCTTCCCAAGTGAAAGCAATTCTTGAAGGTGGGTCTAAGCAGATGCTGCAGGAGCTCTTTGCATTGAATGGTTCTTCTGCTGGGGCACGACCTAAGGTGGCTGTCGGTGTGTCTGCCGACCGAACGCGTATTATGTTGTGAGGCAATCAGATTGACGCTAGCAATGCCTGGACTTGTTCAAAGGCATCCCGACGGATCATCTCGATCTCCTGCTTATCCGACAAATCCATGAAATTCGCAACATCAACCGGACCGGTATGATTAACCGAAGCGAATTTTTCAGATAACTTTTCTCTCATCTTTCGAACAGTTGATGTTTTGGAAGATCCGGAGAATTCAAGCGCTAGCTGCTTGGCACCGCCCGGATAGTGCTTGATCAAGAAATAGAGATCGTAGGCATCCTTTGCCTTGCCTCTCCCCATAGCAGCAGTTTTCATTATAAAATACGGAACGAGAGCGACAACGTTCACCCGGGCAGTATCGATTGCTCCATCAGGTCGTGGTGCTTCCAATGTGACTCGGCGTGGTTCAAACTTGAAAGCAAAATCCCCGCCGGTTGTCTTCATGGCCTTTAGACCTTGGACATGTTGGCTGTGTTTTCCCCTTCTTGTCCCACCATACATGCCGGCAAGGATATCCACATCGACATCAAACGACACGCCGTTTATCACAACCTGTTTGATAAAAGAGAAGTATTTGTCAGGATGTTCCATGTATCCGTTACTCAAAAGGATCCTCGCCATGGTCTGGTAGCCTTCGTCCTTCAATGTCAGATGGTTAATCAACATATCGACATCGACACTCCCCACATGTCCCTGGTCTGGGTACAATAAATCGGGGACCCATCCACCGATGACGCGGATGTCATCATGGTATTGTGCAAAAAGAGAATACAGTTCGACCAATACTCTGTGGGCGGCTTCCCTCTGACCTCCAGAATAATCGATACTGCTGTGCAGATCCTCATCCTTGATCATTTCTCTATCTCCTTTGCCAGGATGGCCTCGGCTATTTCCTCACCACGAGCCTTCAACCGCATGCAATCCAGATACACTTGCACCGGAGAGGCCACTTGCTGGTCCCTGATTTTTCTTGCATCATGAAGCATCTCATCGCTGGGAAGCACATGGATCTGTACGTTCGCACCAGAGTCAACCGGTTTGCATGCGGCTGCCTCCAAAAAGGCACTGAGGTCTCTTTTCCTTACCATCAGATGAATCTTGTTGTAACGTACCACAGGTGCGTACCTCATCCCACCAGCGAAACCGGTGAGATGACAGTCAATACCTGAATCGTTTTTAATCTGGCGTACCTTATCTTCAAATTCTACAACCGGCAGAAGGGTATGAAAATCCCTCACCTCGAATGACGCTGACTTCTGCGCATATGCTTCACTCCAAGCATGCATGATCGTTTGTGGCTTCAGGACCTGCAATCCATCCGGGGCCATCCGTGCCCAAAGTTGCTCGCAGAGATAATCTTTCACTTTGAAGACCTGTCCTATGCTGCATTGGAGTGTATCTGCAAGGAGTCTCAGCTTCCACCGGTAGGCTACATCGCGCATGATCTCCCGTAGGATCAATGACGATACTTTTGAGGAAGGATCGAATATGGTTTTGGCTGTACGCTTTTTGGCAAACTTGTTCAGGTGTCCTTGGTCGTTCACATAGAGCGAACCGATCGCCAACCTGCAATTTCCCGACATATCCAGGTACCCGATGCCGAGCCGCTCGCATTGCTTAGCCGATTCTCCGGATATGTACGGTGCCATGATTACAGTATAACTTTCTCCAAGATTTACATCTTCATGCTTCTGCTTGGTGACGAATTCAGAAATAATGGAGGGAAACGCCCTGTTCAGGACAGTCACATCAAGGCTTATCTTCGTTGCATCCTTGAAGACAAGATATGCGAGGAAGCCCTCTTTCTTGTCGTGCAGAAGGTCGCATCGATCGATCACAGGGATTTTCGCCAAGCAGATGCTGAGCTGTTCATATTCCTTCACATACCCTGTAGAAGCTACTTTCATTAGAAAACCCCCTTTCACCACGGTGGTGAAACCAGTATAAATAGTGAAAATCGAAATTGCAATACTAATAGAGGATATTTTCACTAAATATGATACTTTCACCACGTTGGTGAAAGCTATTGTAATAGTGAAACTCTAGATGGCGTCAGAAGATGGCTCACCCACATCACATCAGGTACCGGGTGGCTCCAAAGTGATACAATACTCAGATCAGAAGATTTGGTGATCCCGATATCAAGGCTATGAGACGTGCCATACACTATGGTTGGACAGTCGGATTGGATTTGACAATCAAAAGGGCCGTAAAGAATTTCGGCAACCCATCGTTCTAGCGTTCGGCAGAAAACACGATCGTCCTGTTTTTATAGATGATGATACGGTGCTCAAGATGGGCTTGCACGGCCCTGCTGAGTACCTGTCGTTCGACATCCTTGCCGATTTGTTTCAGTCCGTCGGGAGTCAACTCATGATTCACCCTGACCACATCCTGTTCGATGATCGGTCCTTGGTCCAAGTCTTGCGAAGCGTAGTGTGCGGTAGCTCCGATCATCTTCACACCCCGTTCATATGCCCGCGCATAAGGATTCGCCCCCTGGAAAGCGGGCAAAAACGCATGGTGTATATTGATGATTTTCCCATTCCATTCTTCGACGAATTGAGGTGACAAGATTTGCATGTACCGCGCAAGCACGACCAAATCTATGTCGTGGCGTTTCAGCAAGAGTCTTATTTGGTCTTCCTGAATGGTTTTATCCCCGTTTTCGATGGGAATGTAGTAATACGGTATCCTGAATTGCCCTGCGATATGTTCAAGGTCGGGATGATTGCTGATGATTAAGGGAATGTCGCACACGAGGTCCCCCTCGTGCTGCCGGCTGATGAGATCATACAGGCAATGGCTCGTTTTTGATACGAATATGGCGACCCTACTTTTGTAGTCGGTGAAATGACATTCCCAAGTTAGTTTCAGAGGTTCGGCAAACCTGGAAAAATCGTCGCGCAACTCTTTACGGGTAGATTTTAAATCAGCCATATCCAATTCGACGCGCATGTAATATCGTTTTGCCCGCGTATCGGAATGCTGTTGGCAATGGAGGATATTGAAATTCCTTGTAAAGAAGTATTGGGAGATTGAGGCCAAAAGCCCTTTGCTGTCATTGCACTGGATTAAAAAGATGATCTTTTGCATGAGCGCAAGTATAGCGACCTCTTTTCAGATGTTCAACATGTCCTACGGTTCGAACGGTACGGTCGTCGGCTCTGTATCGTTTGATTCGGGGGAGGTCATGAGCATTTCGATTTTTCGCTCGATGCTCGAGAGCTCTTTTTCCACCCTCTGGGCTATCTGCATCCCTTCTTCAAACAGATTGATTGATTCGTCCAAACTGGTCTTGTTATCGCGGAGCAGTTCAGCAATCTCTTCCATCCTCTTCACATCTGTTTCGTATGCCATGACGTGTCTCCCTGATTTGATTTATCTGTATCAACTATAGCCCCTACAGTCCCGTTGGCTACGATGATGTCGAGTAGCGTTCCTATTGGCGCGTCCTTAGCATCCGATAGGACGCATTTGCTTTCTCGAAGCATTGTTATCGAATATCCTCGTTTGAGAATTGTCATCGGTGAAAGTTCGCGTAACGCGTGATCTACCAACTGGAACCTATGACGTTTATGCTGCATCGAACTGTTGATCGTTTCGATCAAAGATCCGCGATGATCATCGAGTAACATCCGCATGGTTTGTATCCTGTGCGTGAGGTAATCCGCCATTCTTGTGGTTGAGAATCGTCGGGCAAGGCTCTTTGCCAATTCGACGTTGGCTTGAAGGGCGTTTGCCATCGCCCGGGATAGCATTCGTACTTTTGCCAAACGTTCCTGGCGATCGGAAGTTACCAATTCAGCGGCAGCGGAAGGTGTCGGGCATCGTAGGTCTGCGGCATAGTCCGATAACGCCCAATCGATTTCGTGACCGACTGCAGAAACCACCGGTAACGTTGAATTGACAATCGCCTCGATGACTATTCGTTCGCTGAACGGGAGCAAGTCTTCCAACGACCCCCCTCCGCGGGTAACGATGATCACATCAGCGATTTTCATGCGATTCGCAGCATAAATTTGTGCCGCGATTGTCGCGGCAGCCTCATCCCCTTGTACCGATGCAGGAAGAATGATGATTTCGACCGAAGGATCCCTGCGTCCCATTACCTGGATGATATCGCGAATGGCTGCACCGGTGGGACTCGTGACCACGGCTACTTTCCTGGGATCGCTCGGTATCGGCCGTTTCCTGTTTTGATCAAAATATCCTGCTGCGGCAAAGTCTCGCTTGCGTTCTTCCAGCATCGCCAAAATATCTCCCCGTCCGATGGGAATCATCGAATCGCAGAGTATCTGATAACTGCCACGTTTCTCATAGATAGAGATATTTCCGTGGACTATCACCATATCTCCGTCTTTCGGGGCAAACCCTACTTTCCAGCTTTTAGTTTTGAACATCACGGCCTGAATGGCAGCATCGGCGTCATTGAGCTGGAAATACCAATGTCCCGAACTCGCCCTGCTGAAATTTGAGATTTCTCCCCTGAGGGTAATATCGTAAAACGATTTGTCGATGAGTGATTTTAAAAGAGATGTAACTTGGCTTACTGAAAGCACGTTCAGTTTTGATTCACTGTCATTCATGCATTTCTTCCTTTGTTTCCAAGATGCTCTTTTTGATACATGGTATTTGTACCGCTAATCCGATTATCATGAATACCACACCTATTGTAATTGATATGGTTGCGGGGAGATAGTAGAACGTCGCCAACAGACTTGCCCCAAGCGCGGAACCGGCAAGCACCCGTTCGACAGCAAAAGCATAGCGTGCTTTTGCAATCCAACCTATCATGGCACCAATCGTAATGGTTACTGTGATAATAGCATACCACAATAAGGAGAGGTTAAAGAAATATGCAACCGGGAGCATGAGCAGCGGGTACAACGCCACGGTGGCAATCACGGCTGCGATCGTCGGATACTTCATATGGACAAAAACTGACAACACCATGCACGCGATAGCGCAGAGTATGGAAATTATCATGATGGGTACCGAAGTAAACAATTGTTGTAGCGAATGAGAATTTCGTGTGGGAGAAAAGAAAAACGCCACGATCGAATCTATATCAACAGTAATAATCACCGCGACGCATGCGGCAGCACCTGAGACGATGGCTGTTCTGATCGTGTTGATTTGGCGTTCGAGTCGATGAGTATAAAAAATCAGGGCAAGTGCTACCAACATACCTGACGTCATCCCGATGAAACCTATGTGATGCCCGTTTTCCATGATATCCTAGCCAATCGTAGTAATTCGACTACATTTTGAAAAAAGAAAAAGACAGCTCGAAGAAGCTGCCTTTCCCAACATACGGATGCAAAAAAAATGTTAATGCATCAGTCCGGAATAATAGCGCCAGTCGGGCACGCATCAAGGCAAGCACCGCAACTAATGCAAAGGTCCGGATCAATCACGTAGATGTCTCCTTCAGAAATTGCCTCTACCGGGCATTCTGGAAGACAAGTACCACAAGCAACACACGCATCGGTGATTTGATAAGCCATCGCAGACTCCTTGTTTAAAGTTTATTCGAATTCGACTATATACCTGATTTATTTTGGAGTCAAGGCTATTGACAAACCGTATATACTGAATATACTGTATATATACAATATAAACAGTGGAGGATCGATGGATATCATTATTAGCAACTCCAGTGGTAAGCCGATCTATGAGCAAATCACCGAACAAATCAAATCAATGATCATCAGCGGTCAGCTGGAACAGGGAGATCCATTACCATCGCTGCGCGTATTAGCTAAAGATTTGCGTATCAGCGTGATCACCACAAAACGTTCATATGATGATCTGGAACGTGACGGATTCATTATCACCATAGCAGGTAAGGGATGTTTTGTCGGTACCCGGGACACCCAGCTCTTCAGGGAAGAGCAACTGAAGAAAGTGGAAACACTCTTGCTGCAGGTGCTGGAGGAAGCTAAAAAGTGTGCCTTAGAATGCGATGATTTGATAAAAATGTTGAAATTGCTGTGTGAAAGAGAGTGAGAATAATGGCAAATTGTGCTGAAGTAAGCAAATTGTGCAAACGATACGGAGATTTTTTTCTTGAAGATGTTTCGTTTGCCATCCCGGAAGGAACTGTCATGGGTCTGATCGGGGAAAACGGTGCCGGGAAAAGTACGATCATACGCTTGATGCTCAAACCGAGTTATAAGGATGACGGGAAAGTTTTCTTGTTTGGCCAACACATCGGGACCTCGGTTCCTGTGGCCGTCAAGGATGACATCGGGGTAGTCTTCGATGAATGTTACTATCCGGATACCTGCAACGCGCTCCAGATGGCGATAATTTTTT
The DNA here is from genome assembly GCA_012523305.1 of Spirochaetales bacterium. Lineage (GTDB taxonomy): Bacteria > Spirochaetota > Spirochaetia > Sphaerochaetales > Sphaerochaetaceae > JAAYDK01. The sequence continues at coordinate 14,950 of JAAYIV010000176.1, read as the reverse complement.
CCAACATATATACAAAATGGGACAATGCTTTATTTTTGCGTCTGCTCAAGCGGTTTGATGTTCCCGAAAAGAAAAAGATGAAAGAAATGTCAAGGGGCAATAAGATGAAGCTTTCAATCATCTGTGCGATTGCCCATCGCCCGCGATTGCTTGTGCTCGACGAACCGACGAGCGGTCTCGATCCGCTCGTTCGATCGGCGATGCTCGACCTTCTCCAGACATTCATGGAAGACGAACGCCGTTCGATCCTTTTTTCAAGCCATATCACTGTCGATCTCGAGCGAATAGCCGATCACATCACATGTATCCATAACGGAAAGTTACGATTCAGCGAGCAGAAAGATGATTTACTGAACAAATATGCGATTTTCAAAGGAACCCGACAACAATTCGAGCAGGTCGGATCGGAAGATTTTATCAATATCAGGTATGACCGTTACGGAGTCGAAGCATTGTGTAAAAATAAAGAGGAAGCGGCAAAAAAGTATCCACAGTTGACCCAGGACAAGGTAACTATCGATGATATCCTTTCGCATTCAGTGGGCAACAAAAGTTATCAGGAGAGTGAAATATTATGATAGGGTTGATGTATAAGGACATGATGTTAGCAACACTTAATGGAAAAAGCTTGCTCATTATTTTGTTGATCATGTTGATTCCATTTATCACTTCAGGGTCCACCACGATGATTACCACTATCCCGATGATAATGACGTTGCTACTTACCATGACAATGTTTGCGTATGACAATCTGAACAAATGGGATCGTTACGCCATGGTTTTACCGTTAACTGACGGTCAAGTGGTGGCCAGCAGATATGCCGTGGCGTATGGATTGTGGCTTGCGACAACCATCCTTGGCATAGTGGTTTCGGTGATCAGCCAATCTGTTTCCAAAACCATGGAAACTACCATAGGCAACACAATTTGGGGAGTCGTAACCAGCGGTTTGGCAATTGCAGTCATGCTTGCGATCATTATCCCCCTCATCTATAAATTCGGAGCTGAGAAAGGAAGGATCATCATCATGGTGATCATATTACTGCCTACGGTCATCATACAGATAATCAAGCCGGATGTAGCGTCTCTTTTGGAGCATCGGATGGATATGGATTCAATTTCATCGATATTGGCTCCGGTTGCTCTGGTCGCGATAGCACTATCGTTTTTTGTATCGGTAAGGATATACGAAAAGAAAGATCATTTCTCCTGATTGAGCAAAATCGCGATTTACGCTACAACAACTGCTGACAGTCTGTGGACAATAGTCCGAGGAGCTTTTCGATGTCAGACAGTAGGCCGTTGGTCGGTTTGGCGTGGCCGATTTATATCGATCTCTTCCTGCAATTTCTCGTATCCAATATCGGGCAGATGATGATAGGCCGTTATTCGTCCCAAGCTGTAGCTGCCATAGGCAATGCCAATCAAATCATCAATATCCTGAATCTGATTCTCTTTACTATCGCGATGACATCCACGATCCTGATCGCATTGCGTGTCGGATCCGCTGAACATCAACGAGCACAGCGAATTTTCTCTACCACCGTGATGGTGAATGTAACTATCGGTACTTTGTTGAGCATCTTTATCGTGTTGTTTCACAAGCAGCTATTTACATTGTTAAAAGTGCCCGCCGAGCTTTTGGGCCTAGCCGGCGATTACATTGTCATTGTTGGTTCGTTTTTATGGATACAAGGACTTTTTTTAACACTTGTCGCGTGTCTGAAAAGTTTTTTCATGATGCGACAGATAGTACTCGTGGCAGTGGTGATGAATATCATGGCAATCGGAGGAAACTGGTTGCTCATAGATGTATTGGGGGTGGTAGGTGTCGCTTGGTCGACGATCATCAGCAGGATTGCGGGTCTTGTCATCTTGATTCTGATTTTTAGACGGAACGTCCCGGTCTCATTTTCATTCAAATCACTCACGCCATTTCCCAAAAACACCATAATCAAGATATTCAGGATCGGTGTTCCCATGGGAGTGGAGGATCTTTCCTATAACATCGCCCAATTCGTGATACTTGTCATGATCAACACGCTTGGAACGATGGAAGTCGCAGCCCGTGTCTACGCTGGGATCCTGGCCATCTTCTGTTACCTCTATTCATCTGCCCTCGGGCAGGCTTCGCAAGTGATTTCCGCCCGGCTTGCCGGATCCGGAGAGATTGAGCGACTGAACAAGCAAATTAGAAAAACAGTATTATTGGCAATATCGACGGTGTTATTCACGACATCGCTCGTTGTGATATTCGGGAAACACATCCTGCTTCTGTTCACTCAAGACAAGCGGGTCATCGCCCTGGTTTCGAGTGTGTTGATCGTCGAATTGTGGCTTGAGGTCGCCAGGACCATCAATATCATCATGGTACGCACGATGCAATCGGTAGGGGATGTGAATTATCCGGTAAAAGTCGGCTTAATTGCGATGTGGACCATCCAAGTCGGGCTTTCCTATGTGTTATCAATCGTTGCCGATTTGGGGTTGCTTGGCATTTGGATAGGGATGGCCCTGGATGAGTCGGTCAGGGCGTTGTTGTTCATCCGCCGCTGGAAAAAAGGCCATTGGCGTGAGATTGCCGTTCGTTTTTCTGCTTCGCATGACGAATGAAATGATACGCCTTGTCCTAATCTGTTCTTGCCGTTATAGTCGATTATTGGGCAGCGTTGCCGGTCTATTCATAAAGATACCGGTCCGATAGGAGTGAATCGATGAAGCATCTAGTTTTAGCTGAAAAACCGAGTGTGGGACGTGAGCTGGCCCGTGTTCTCGGGTGTTTCGAGAGAGCGCAGGGATATATTGAGGGACCTGGACACATTGTGACTTGGGCATTGGGCCATCTGGTGGAACTCGCTCAACCCGCTGCTTATGGGAGCCAATACCGGCGATGGTCCCTCTCATCATTACCGATGCTCCCTGCTAAGCTGGAACAGGAAGTGATAGAACAAAGCGCCGATCAATTCAAGGTAATAGAATCACTGTTACAACGAAATGACATCGATACGGTGATCATCGCCACCGATGCGGGAAGAGAAGGAGAGCTGGTCGCCCGTTGGATCCTTGAGAAAGGTGGTTGGCACAACCCTATGAAACGGTTATGGATCAGCAGCCAGACCGATAGCGCCATCAAGGAAGGATTTACCAAGTTGAAAGATAGTTCTTTGTATGACAACCTCTACTATGCTGCGAAAGCAAGGGCAGAATCCGACTGGTATGTAGGCATGAATGTCACGAGAGCTCTCACATGCAAATATGATGCTAAGCTCTCGGCGGGAAGGGTACAAACTCCCACGCTTGCCCTTATGACCCGCATAGAAGACGAGATAGACACATTTTCAGGATCGTTCTATTGGACGATCCGGGTTGATTTCAACCAGATATCGGCCAGCTGGCACGATGCAGAAGGGTCGATTCGCATCTTGGAAGAAGAAAGGGCGAACGCAATATCAAAAGAAATCGAACATGCTGAGGCGACGGTCGTCTCGATAGAATCGGAAGAAAAGCGGGAAAAACCTCCCTTGGCATATGATTTGACCGAGTTGCAGCGTGATGCGAACACCATGCTCTCATTCAGTGCTAAAAAAACACTGGATACCCTGCAAAGACTCTATGAAGTCCATAAGATAGTCACCTATCCGCGCACCGATAGCCGTTATATCACCGGCGATATCGTGCCGACGCTACCTAATAGGCTCAGGGCATTGGAACGCACGCCGATCGGTCCGATCGCACAGGTGCTTGCCGCTGGCGAATCCCATATCGATGAAGAACGTTTCGTACAGGAATCCAAGGTTACCGATCACCATGCGATCCTGCCCACCGAACAAATCGTACATCTCGATAGACTTTCTGAAGATGAACGAGCTTTATGGGAATTGGTGGCAACGCGTTTCGTGGAGGTCCTTTCAGCCGATTATGTGTATCGCTCTACGAAAGTCGAAATAGAAGCCAAGGGCCACCGATTCGTATCTCGCTTTACTGCAGCTGTTTCTCAAGGTTTCAGGGATGTGGCGAGAGTTTTTGGCAGACGCGATCAGAATGGTTTCACTGATCAGTTTGCAGAGGATGAAGTTCCCGCGGTCTCAATTCTGGAAGGGACTACCTTAACGATAAATACAGTGAGATTACGGAGAAACACTACCAATCCTCCCGAACGCTACACAGAGGCGACACTACTTTCAGCGATGGAGCATGCCGGAAGGTTTGTCGAAGATGCCCGCTTGAAACGCAGGCTCGGCGGTGGGTTGGGCACCCCCGCGACAAGAGCCGACATTATCGAAAAACTCATTCAAAATCATTATGTTGACCGTGACGGGAAATATCTTGTCGCTACCGCGAACGGAAGGGAATTGATCAGATTGGTACCCGAGCTCCTGAAATCACCTGAATTAACCGCTCAATGGGAAGATCGATTGGCTGCGATAGCCAATGGTTCGGAAACTGCTGACGCATTTATCGAAGACATCAAGCGTAATGCAGCTGATATGGTGCATCTCGTGGCAACAAGTAAAGAAGAATTCAAACCACATTATTCTACGGGAAAGACATGCCCGCACTGTGCCTCCATGATGATGAATTTCACCGATGAAAAAGGAGTGCTCCATTTCCTCTGTCAACGACTTTCGTGCGGGTATGAAGAGGCTCTGTTGAGACGGCTAAAAACTCCTGTAAAGAAGGTTCAACCTAATAAAGTTGTCGTAAAACCGATCGCACAGAAAGATGAATCGGTAAAAAAACATGTGGTGGTGAAGAAAAAACCTTTCGCTGAGACAACCAAGGACAGCCAAATGCAATGGGAAGAGTATATCGAAGTAATCAGACCTTCAAAATATATTCGTTACAATCGTCATGAAGCTACGTCCGGGGACCAACCGAGACAATCTTCCTATGTCAAGACGAATGATGATAATGCTCAGACTGTCACGTTCGCAGAATTGATGGCTGCATCAAATCGAAGAAATGAACGTAAGAAACGCAAATAATTGTTATTATAAAAACATTCTGTTATAATGTAGACAAATTGTTCTTATTTTGCTACTCTATCTGGCAAGTATCCTCACTTAGGGTCAAGGGGGACTCATGCGCGTTGCAATCATAGGGTATGGCAAGATGGGAAAGCTGATCCGATCACTCGCTCTCTCGGAAGGTCATGATATCGTGTTGGTGGTCGATCCGATGGCAACCGAAAACGAAGTCACTTCAAAACATCTTGAAGCACAGTCGTTCGGTGATGTTGATGTGGCGATAGATTTTTCGGTCCCGTCTTCGATCATCGATAACATGCGATTTTATAGCGAGATGAAAATACCTGCGGTAATCGGAACTACCGGATGGTATGACCGGATGGATTATGTGAAGACAGAAGTTGCCAGCGAAGGGTGTGCGTTGCTCTGGTCAGGTAATTTCAGTCTCGGAGTGCATCTGTTTTTCGCAATTGTGCGTCATGCTGCCTCTTTGTGCAATTTATTCCCGGCCTACGATGTCATGGTGCACGAATGGCATCATAATGCGAAAGCCGACAGTCCTTCGGGAACCGCATCGATGCTGGGTGAAATTCTTTTATCGCAGTTACGACAAAAACAATCTGTTGAAACTTCACGTTTGGATCGAACACGACGATCGACAGAAATCCATGTGTCTTCCTCGCGCGGGGGCTATATGCCCGGTATGCATGAGGTGGTATTCGACAGCCCCGTGGATACGATCGAATTAATCCATCGCGCACGCAACAGGGAAGGATTTGCCTACGGAGCACTGCGGGCAGCCGAATGGATAAGCGATGGTCGAAAAGGCTTTTTTTCGATTGACGACATGTTGTCCGATATGTTCCCGGTTAATGCCAATTCGGCAGGATAGGAGATGTTATTGTGGGAATGAAAAAATTTTCAGGAGTGCACACCGCGCTCATCACTCCGTTTACTCGTAGCGGATTGGTCGATGAAGAGGCCATGGCCAGGATTATCGATCATCAGATACGTGACGGTATCGACGGGCTGGTCCCGTGCGGAACCACCGGTGAAAGCCCGACATTGTCGCATGCCGAGCATGATCGTGTGATTGCGCTCACGGTTGAGCAGTCCAGGGGAAGGGTCCCCGTTATCGCGGGTACGGGCTCGAACGCGACCAGCGAAGCTATCAGATTGAGCCAGCATGCACAAGATTCGGGAGTGGACGCGGTACTGTTGGTCAATCCCTATTACAATAAACCGACTCAGAAAGGATTGTACCTCCATTTCAAGGCAATTGCGGAATCTGTTTCCATACCCTGTATCCTGTACAATATCAAAGGTCGAACCGGAATAAATCTAGAAACCGAGACCTTGGCACGTTTGGCAAATGATTGTGAGAATATCATCGCGGTGAAGGAAGCATCGGGAAGTATCGACCAGATGAGACAGGTGATCGGGAAGAATCTGGAAGGCTTTTCGGTCTTGAGTGGCGATGATAACATGGCTGTTGATTTGATCGAAGCGGGAGGTGACGGGGTGATTTCAGTGGCCTCTAATCTTTTGCCGCACATGATGCGCATCATGGTGCATCAAGCCCTTTCGGGAGATATTGCCGGTGCCCGTCAAAAAGAGAGCTTGCTCGCTCCATTTTTCGAAGCGTGTTTTTGCGAAACCAATCCGATACCGATTAAAACAGCGATGGCCCGTTACGGATGGTGCAATGAAACGTTTCGTTTGCCGATGTGTACGCTTGAAAATGAAGCTCACAGAAAGAAGATTTTCGACGCATTGGAACAGTTGAATCTCCCTTGGACAAAAGTATAGACTTGATTGCAAAGAAAGGACTACATCATATATGGCTACTATCAATACGCATTTTCGGACACTTGCAGCCGGGTATCTGTTTCCCGAAGTCGCTCGGAGGTCCAGGCAATTTCAACAAGAGAATCCACGAGTGACACTTCACAGATTGGGTATCGGTAACACCACAGAACCGTTGGTCCCTGCGGTCGTCGCAGCATTAAAAGAAAAAATCGATGCACTTTCTCATGCTGATACTTATACCGGATATGGAGATGAACAGGGTGATACTCGATTGAGAGACGCTTTGAAATCCTATTACGGCCAATTCGGTGTCGATTTGGATTCCGATGAGTTTTTTGTCAGTGACGGGGCGAAATCGGACGCTGCCAATATTCAATCGCTGTTCTCAGTCAACAATGTTGTCGCTATCCAGGATCCGGCGTATCCGGTCTATGTGGATTCGAATGTCGTCGCAGGGAGAACAGGATCGTTCAATCAAAAGATTGGCAATTACGATGCACTGGTATACCTTGAGGGAAAGGAGGAAAACGGTTTTTTCCCGAAACCGCCGAAAGAGAAAGTCGATCTGATATATCTCTGTTCCCCCAATAATCCCACAGGTGCGGTAGCTACTCACAGTCAGTTGAAGGAGTTTGTCGATTATGCCCGAAAGCATAAGGCTGTGATTATTTTTGATGCGGCTTATGCCGAATACATATCGGATGATTCGTTGCCCAAGTCGATTTATGAAATCGAGGGTGCCAAAGAATGTGCGATAGAGATAAACAGTTTTTCTAAATTCGCCGGATTTACCGGAGTTCGTCTTGGTTGGACGATCGTGCCTTATGCGTTGACAGCTGAAAATGCATCCGCAGGTGAATTGCATAGGTTATGGTATCGGAGGCAATGTACATTCTTTAACGGGGCGAGCAACATTGCCCAAGCCGGCGGACTTGCGGTGTTGCAACCCGAAGGCTTAGCCCAATGCAGAGCGCTCATCGGATATTATATGGAGAATGCACGCATCATCCGTCATGGGCTACAGAAAGTAGGATTGTCTGTATTTGGTGGCGATAATGCCCCATACCTATGGGTAAAAACACCGAATTCGATGCCTTCATGGGAATTTTTTGATAAAGTGTTGAACGAATGTCATGTGATTACCACACCAGGAGCCGGATTCGGATCTGCCGGTGAGCATTTCATTCGGCTCAGTGCATTCGGTCATCGGGCATCGGTGGAAGATGCTGTTTCCAGCATCGTCAAAAATTTGAAATTGGAGTAGAAAGATGTCTGAAAAAAGACTTCCGTGTTCCGAAGCTACGTTACTGGCTTTGGCTGCAAAAGTGACAACCCCGTTCTATCTTTATGATGAAACATCAATACGAGCACAGATAAGTGCATTTAAGGCCAGTTTTGCGTGGGTTCCTGCATTCAAGAATTATTTTGCGGTGAAAGCATGCCCGAATCCGACCATCTTGAAAATTATGTTGGAAGAAGGTTTCGGAGCTGATTGCAGCTCCTTGGCTGAGCTGGAATTGGCACGGCGTTGTGGATTCAAAGGCGAACAGATAATGTTCACCAGCAATGATACCCCCGATGAAGAATTCTCCCTTGCCTATGCCATGGGTGCGGTAATGAATCTCGATGATATCACTCATCTTGATTGCATCGAGAAGGTGGCAGCTGTTCCCGAGTTAATTTCATTCAGGTACAATCCGGGTCCGTCCCGCACCGGAAATGCGATTATCGGCAATCCTGTGGAAGCAAAATACGGAGTTACCACCGACCAGCTCGTCAGATGTTACGAATTGGCAAAAAAAAAGGGAGCCAAACGATTTGCGTTGCACACCATGGTTGCCTCCAACGAACTTGACGGGTCCTATATCGTTGAAACCGCAAGAATGCTGTTTGGCCAAGCTATCAGGATTTTCAAGGAAACCGGAATAAAAATCGAATTCATCAATATGGGCGGTGGTATCGGAATACCGTACAGGCCAGATCAAAGTGCGATGGACCTCGATGCGGTAAGCAGCGAGATGAAACATCTGTATGAATCGATGATTGTACCCGCTGGCCTGGCTCCGCTGAATATTGTCTTCGAATGCGGCAGGATGGTCACCGGCCCTTACGGATATGTGGTCTCGAAAGTGCGACATGTTGTTGAGAAATATAAGCGGTATGTGGGGTTGGATGCTTGTATGGCAAACTTGATGCGTCCGGCACTCTACGGAGCCTATCATCATATTTCTGTACTCGGCAAATCAACTCTTCCCCCGGATCAGGTGTACGACGTAACAGGGTCCTTGTGTGAAAACAACGATAAGTTTGCGATCGACAGAAAACTCCCACGCCTAGAAAAAGGTGATGTTGTAATCCTGCATGATGCCGGTGCTCATGGCTATGCGATGGGATTCAACTATAATGGGAAATTGCGAAGCGCCGAATACCTATTGTGTGTTGACGGATCGGTGAAAATGATACGGAGGGCAGAGACTATCGATGATTATTTCTCAACGATGCTCTTTGATCCTTTGCATCGGTTACCAAAGGTGTGAACCATGGGACATCGTTTCAAGCAAAGGGTGTATTACAGTGATACTGACGCGGGTGGGATTGTCTATCACGCCCGGTATTTGGATTTCGCTGAGCACGCGCGTACCGAATTGCTGCGATACGTATATGATAGCGAACAGCCGCAACGACAGCAAATGATGAACCGACGGATAGGGTATGTGGTAAAATCAGTAAACGTCGAATATCACCGGGTAGCATATCTCGACGATGTGCTTGAAGTCGAAACGACCATCGAAAGTGCCAAACGGTTTTCATTGACATTTCTACAGGAGATTACCCGTGACGACGAATCTATTGCTACGCTCACGGTTCGCGTCGCTTCAATCAACCTCGACACGCTCAAGATCCAACCGTTCGATCCTAAGTTTGCCGAGATTGTAAATGCCTTGTGATTCATTGTTCTTCAATTATCACTCCGATTTCAGTAGGTGCTGAGACAGTGATGCTCTTGGACCCTATGCTTTGACCATCGGCGTGACTCACAATGATATCGTACCGATAGGAGCCACCTTTGGTAATCGTTTCAAGGGAGAGCGAGGTTCCATCTATGATTTTTTGTCCATCACAATACCATTGACAACTGATATCATCTTCCGTTATTCCATCATACAATGTCGGCTCGAATGTGATCGAAAATCCTTCACCCGATACCGGTTCTTCCGGAGTACACGTAATTGTCCCATCGATTGGCATGAGTGTCGAATCCGTGATAGTGAACTTAAAACCGTCAACGACAGCACCGATGACCAATACGATTGTGCCGCTGCTGGTTGTCTCGTCGATGATCCTGACAGTATCAGTGCAGCCTGAGATGATTTCATCCTGTTCCTTTATTAAAATACTTATCGTATAGTATCCAGCAGCAAGTGTCTTTTCAAATGTTGCAGAGCCAGCTATCTTGTTTACATTTGTAAAATCGTTGGGTTCCAAAATCATTTCATCATCGGTCTCATCGGTAATGGTCACAAGTAATTCAAGATTCTCTGATGTTTGTTCCGGATTCCATGATAGAGCGAGCGATAATGTTCCTTCACCTACAAGAGTGTCTAAATCAACCGACACTGTGTTGTTCTGTTCTCTCACAAAGGTTGTTATTTCTCCTATTGCCAAAGCATTTCCTTCATCGTTCAGTGCGGTGACGGTAAAACTCCAATTGCCAATCAAGAGGTTATCAATAACTACTTGATTTATATTTGAAGAACTCAATTCAAACGTTTTCTCACCAGGTCCGACACCATTGATCAACATCGAAACGACATCCATAGGATTTGTTCCATCAGGTAATATCGTTCGACTGTTAAGCCTGCTTTGACTATCGATTACCAGCTGTACTGATCCCACCCGTTGTTGAGCATCGGTGCAACTAATCGATAACAGTACTACCGATATGGTAAGTAATAAAAAGATTCCAAGATAAGATGTGAATCTATCCCACTTCATTTCGCAAACCTCCTTTCACCCGGTTCGGCGTGATATTTATCGAACCACAGAAAGCAAAGCGATTGCTTCATTTCACACGATGGGTAGGATACTTATTCGGACATGATCTGATGATATGACAATGGACAAACATCACGGAAATTCCGTGTGTAGGAGGCAATCGGGGAAAGTGTTACTTCAGAGATCAGGAAAAGTATGGAAGTGTGTGATTAATATGTTACGCTGTTGTAAGAAATCATGTAAACTACAGTTTTTTTGCATGCGTTATTTATGTTCGATCAACCTGTCGATAGCTTCATTCGCAGCAGTCAGGCCGAAGATTCCGGTGATTGTCGGCAGGCTTCCCAATACTTTTCGTTTACGTCCTCGATCCAGGATTTGTTCATTGTACTCAGCCTGGGTCTCTTCCTCCGGATCCTTATACTCATAATCGACTTTTTCGGTGGAGTAGATTGCTACGATACCCCTGCCGACTCCGCGACGTTTCAGTTTTGCACGTACTTGACGGGCGAGGGGACAGCCTTTCGTATCCATGAGATCGGCACAGGCGATTTTAGAAGGGTCTCTTCTCAACGCAGCTCCCATAGATGATATGGTTACTATGTTTTGTTTCCACGCACCTTCCAGTAGTGCGAGTTTGGGAGCCAAAGAATCTATGGCATCAATAATGATGTCGGGAGAACCTGCAAATATTTGATCTAATGACTCTTCATGGGCAAACAGATCACACGATTCAACTATCGCTTCGTTGTTGATATCGAGAATCCGTTCTTTTGCAACGGTTACTTTTTTCTTGCCCAACGTTGATTCGGTTGCCAATATCTGGCGGTTGATATTTGTAATACCGACGGTGTCAAAATCCACCAGACGGAAGTGGCCGATGCCGCTTCGGGCGAGTGCTTCCATCGCATACCCTCCGACCGCTCCTAATCCGACGATCACGACAAACGAGTGTGAAAGACGGTCGAGCGCCTGATCACCGATGAGTCGTGAAATTCGTAAAAACCTTTGCGATTCCATCGCACTGTGTCTCCAATTGTTCAATAGTCAAGGATAAAGCGATCGCGCAACGTTCATAGTGGCGTACCAATGTCTCAGGATAGGAAAGCAAATCTTCGCCTGGAAGGCGGTAATGCCATGGATAATCAGTTTCCAAAAAGAATGGGACTTCCAGTTGGCGTAATTTTTGCTGTAATTTTGTCTTCGGCCTCCACACGGAAGGTCCGATGGAAACTATGCATCCTAGGTCATGAAGAATTTTTGCTGTCTCGGGTGATCCTAAAAATCCATGCCAAATCATCGGTACGTCGGGATGATTCTGTCTGATTAACGCCACCATCGTGCCGTCACACGCAGCTGCATGAAAAGCGACAGGAACTTTATGTTGGCGGGCAAGGTCGATGAGTTCCAGGCAAATAGTCTTTTGCATTTCCATCGGGGTACTTCTGGTGAACCTGGCATCAAGACCGATTTCACCGATACCCGATCCAGGATGTTCCTGCAGAAGTCGGTGCATCGCCGGTATGATCGATTGTAGTACGGTCGGCAAGTCATACGTATAATATTCTTGGGGTAATAAACCAAACATCGGGATGAACCCCCGAGGCATCGGTTCGGTGATGCAATGATTCCAATCGTCAGGTCCCGAGGATGCCACCATGCCCGAAAAACGATCGGGTAGTGATCCTAATGCAGCGATCGGGCCGTGAAGGTGAGCGTCAAACATCTATATCCCCTTGACCAGGTGTTCCACCAAGATTTTTATTCCCAGGGCGAACAAAACCGTACCGCCGGTCATTTCCATGCCGTTGCCTAACAGGTAACCCGCTTTTTTCCCTACGAATATACCGGCGGTCGATAATAAAAAGGTGATAGCGCCTATGATTAGGATTGATATCCAGATATTGATCTCAAGCATCCCGAAAGTGATTCCGACGGCTAGGGCATCGATGCTCGTAGCGATTCCCATCATCATCAGATCGTGGAATCTCAACCGACCGCCATTGGAAACGGGACATGCCAGTCCCGCATCCTCATACCGTTTTTTCTTACGGTATTCAAAAAAGCCATCAATGAACATCTTGATACCGATAACAGATAACAATGCGAAGGCAATCCAATGATCGAAAGCTGCGATGACTGTTCTGAACGAAACACCTGCCAGATATCCTACAAGCGGCATCACTGCTTGGAATCCTCCGAATGTGATGCCGATAGCGAGCGGGTATTTCGGAGTCCTGACATCCAAACACGCGCCCTGTGCGATCGCTACTGCGAATGCATCCATGGAAAGTCCGACACCGATACCAAAAACCGTTAAGAACTCCGAAACATTCATGATCCGCCATTGTAACAAGAAGCAGATACCACGACAAGAGCAGAGCAGGGATGAAGTAATGATTCTAGAATTCTCACCATCTATCTGTTACTATGAAAAAGGAGGATACATGCCGATATTCGTACGCAACCTTGGTTTGGAATACCTCATCGATCAAAACGGGTTGAGTGAACGCGCTTTGCTGGAGATGTATGCTAAAAGCGTCCCTCTTGTTACCCGATCAGGTAGGTACGATACATATGAATTGCCTGGCAACGTGCTCATCATTTTCAAATCGATCATGATCGAAGATGAATTGAGGATCATCGGGACAGATACCCATTACAAAGGCTCGTGTGTCTGGACCGTACATCCGTTTATGGATGTGACGCCAAAACATGCTGATATCCTTAGTAAGGTCATCGCATGTTCCGATCTCGGGCATACCGAGTTGTGTGTGCTTCACTTGATGTACTCTGCAGCATTGGAAACATTGGAAAAAGAACATCCTATTTCAGTGCAGGTGGCAGTATTTCCTTTCAAAGTAACTTCATACGTAAACAGATCATCCTACGAACATTCCGTACAACATAAGCCATTGCATGACGGCCGGCTTCTTTCCATCGGTTTTCTTGCCAAACGGGATCCGAGAACTTCAACTGAAGAGAAAAATTTGAAATTGCCTGAAGACGTGGTTCGCGGATGTGGGCGGGTAATGAGTGTTGTTCAAGAAAATTGTTCCGCCGAAGCTCATGTGTCCAACGGATTCGTAGTTGCAACGATAGCAACTCTATTCGGACCTCTGGATGTTATCTGTGCACCTGAAGATAATGCGAAACCAGGTCGATATATTGAATTTCACGGCCTTGTTTCGGCAATTCCCGTGATGTCCGATCAGTCACCGTGACCCATATTTCGTGGCGAACTGTTGTCTGAACGAACTGGACATTGCCCAACAGGTATTGCAGTCTTCCTCCAATGAGATGAGATCTCCTTTCACGAATGATTGCCGGACTATCTGGTCGAAACTATGTTCGAGAGCTCTTGCTTCAACGGCAATTTTAGCTTTTTGTTCGCTTGAAAGAGTCAAGATTGACGTAGTCAGTTTATGATTCGCAATAGCGGTAAGGTATGAACGATCAGTGTTTGGCTCGTTATGAATCTTAAATGATTGCTTGCCGATATGCTGTGGTATGTAAGGATGATAACATGGCAACGGGGCAGGGTTGCACCAAGCAAGTATTGCCTTTGGCCCATATTCTACAATCATCGAAGCTGTCGTCCTCGATGGCAACGGGAATCCGGCATCCAGACAAATCGATTGCATCGAGCGATCCAATCGGGCACTCGTTCCCCGATTGAACAATAAGATGTCACGGATATCCTTGTAAGAAACACAGCCTTTCGCTAAGAGCGTTTCAGTAGTTCTTTGGCGTTTGTACCCTTTGGAAAACCATGCATGCAAAGCACTGGCGTGCATTTTTTTAAAGTTACTTTTTGCTTCGGATGTAAACGTGTCTGCCGAATCGTAGTCAGTACCGATACTATAGGAGTTGGATATCGATGCGTGTCCTTTCATCTTTTTCATCACCCACCTTCGCCCGGCTGTTTCGAGCACGATGATGTCATCGCGATCGGTGATGAGAAATGAATTGTCGTAATAAAGGTGCCCTTTATACGAACCGTCACCTCCCTGTCCATATGTTTCGATGAGTCGTACGATGAACAGTGCCGCATCGTATGCTGTTTTCGAGTTATGCAGGGCAAGTCTGAGGATGTCCATGCCCAAAAGCCCTGTCGATTCTTTTTTCCCTTTTGAGAACACAGCCTCGTTGCCGATTGCTACCCCTAATTCATTAAT
>JAAYIV010000001.1 GCA_012523305.1 Spirochaetales bacterium | reverse complement strand
CTTTTTCGATATATCGGATCATGGATAAAAATATCGGATCACCTGCAACTGTTCTTTCGGGATGGGGCATGATGGCCATCACGTGCTGATCGATATTTGTGAGAGCTGCGATACTGTCAACCGATCCGTTCGGGTTTTCGGGAAACCCTGTCGCCACATTTCCTTGTTGATCACAATACCTGAACGGAATCATCTTTTTCTCTCTATACAAAGTAAGTAATTGCGGGGGTATGGTGAATCTCCCTTCGGCATGGGCTGCGGGTATTCTCATGACGGTTTGTCCAGAAAATGATGCGGTGAACGGTGCGTCGGTCATAGATTCATTACCGTTTGTCACATATACCCATGCGTTGTAAAATCCGGTACCGATGATGTGATCGTCAATCTTCTGAACATTCGGAGCCAATGCCGCACCGAGCGGGTATTCTTTGAATCCGGGGACCAGACCCGATTCGATCAATATCTGGGCACCGTTGCATATCCCTAATATCGGTTTGCCTTTTTCTGCTTCTCTCTTTAATGTGTCCATCAGCGGATCCATCGCTGCGATAATACCGGAACGGCTTCGGTCTTCATAGGAGAATCCTCCGGGAATCACGATGCCATCGCACTGTTCGAGCATGCTCGCCCGGTCATTCCATCTGAAAAAATATGGGATTGCACCGTTTCTCTTGATCGCCGTCGCACTTTCTTGCTCACAGTTTGTTCCGGGGAATTCGATCACTGCTATCTTTGGTGTACGCTTCATGGAGTTGCCTTGATACCCTTGATTATTGTCTGGCCTTCACCTTGTTCGATATGTCCTACGATATACACAGGTTGCCGGAAGGCCTTATGCATGGCATCGAACACTTCGTTTTTATCTGCATTGTCCACTACGATGATCAAACCCAGTCCCATATTGAATGTTCGGTACATCTGTTCGTTCGACACATCGCCAAGCCGGGCGATGAGATCGAAGATGGCTTGCCTTTGCCACCGTTCAGGGTACAAGTGTGCCCGTACGCCTTTTGGCAATACCCTGGGAATGTTCTCCAATAATCCGCCGCCGGTTATGTGGGCCATGCTTTTGATAGGTAATCCTGCCGATAGCAATTGTTGGATTCCACCAACATACGAAGGGTGAGGAGCGAGCAACGCTTGCTTAAGGCTTGTACCTTCAATAATCGTATGATCATCCAGATCAAGATTGGCCATCTCGAACAATACCTTTCTGGCAAGCGAATATCCGTTGGTGTGCAATCCTGTCGAGCCGACCGCCATCACCACATCACCCGGTGTGACATTCTCGCCGTTGATGATATTGTCCTTCTCGACCACGCCTGTGACAAACCCGACCAGATCATGCTCTAACGGTGCGTATGTACCAGGCATTTCAGCGGTTTCCCCACCAACAAGACAGACGTTATCCTCTTTGCACGCCTCGCACAAGCCTCGTATAATATGAATAACTACATCGACTTCAAGCGTATCGTTTGCAATATAATCGAGAAATGTAAGCGGTTTCGCCCCGTGTACGGCGATATCGTTGGCACACGCCGCGAAAAGATCCTTACCGATCATTGAATAATCATTGGCCATGTTGCACACGGTGATCTTCGTACCGACCCCATCGGTGCTTTGCACGAGTACGGGGTGCCGATATGTTCGCAAGATTTCCGTCATGTCGAAAAACGAAGCAAAACTCCCGATACCTTTAAGCAAATGCCTATTGGCGGTAGTAGCCGCCAATGGCTTGATCAGGTCAACAACATTGTTCCCCATATCGATGTTGACGCCTGCTTGTGTATAATCCATACTTGCATCTCCCCTCAGCCGATTAACTTTCGCAATCCTGATTTCCAAGCCGATGCCAATTCGTTGATCGACCATGAAATCGAATTGATGTTTACATTTTCTCCACCATTCGTGGTCCCGATAACATAGGCATCCACTTCATGTTGTTCGAATGACCTCATAATTGCCGATACGTGGTGCCGGGGTACTTCTAGAACAAACCCGAACGATTCGCCAAAGAGAGTTTCGTTTATGGCCAGCGCGGACCGAATCGTCACATCACAACCCAGACCAGAAGCAATGGCCATTTCTGCCAAGGTCGTAGCGACGCCTCCTTCAGAAATATCATGACAAGCGAAAATTGACCCGATCGCGTTGGATTTCCGGATCACAGTAGCACACCTGGAAAGCATTTCCAGGTCTGGTTGCGGAAGATGTTCGCCGGTCGCACCGTGCAGTTGGTAATGAATGCTTCCGGCGCATTCCCTTTTTCGCTGGCCGATCATGATCAATACGGATGTGCTTTGTTTGAAACGGATGGTAATCGCTTTTTTATGATCTTGGATTTTGCCGATCATGGCTATCATCGGACTAGGTGCTATCGCTTGCGAATCCGATTCGTTATAGAATGAAACATTTCCAGCGATAACAGGGATATTCAATGTTGAAGAAGCCTTGGCAACACCCTTGCATCCTTGTGCGAATTCATACATTTGTTCCGACTTTTCAGGATTCCCATAACAAAGACAATCCGATATTGCGATCGGTGTGCCCCCGGTGGCGATGGTATTGCAATACGCTTCCGCGACAGCGTTCACCGCTCCTTGGTACGGATCGATAGCATTCCACCGAGGATTCTGATCCGTGGTGAGGGTAATGCCGATAGCACGGAGTTCTTCGGGATAACGGCTACTGTCGAAAGCGGCGATGATCCCACAATCGGCCTCACCCGGTTCTACTACGGTACACCCTTGTACCTGCTTGTCATAACGATCATAGATGCAACTTTTATCAGCGATATTGCAATCGGCC
Organism: Spirochaetales bacterium; assembly: GCA_012523305.1. Classification (GTDB taxonomy): domain Bacteria; phylum Spirochaetota; class Spirochaetia; order Sphaerochaetales; family Sphaerochaetaceae; genus JAAYDK01. The sequence goes on along the minus strand of JAAYIV010000001.1, from coordinate 54,787 downwards.
AGAATTGATAACAGTTCGTTTCTCACATCATTGTCCCATTCGAGCGGAACAATGACGGGTTTAGTACTTTTGGGTGCGATTGGACGTTGGTATGAAAATCCTTTGGTGACACATGATGCGGGGGCATCAACGATCAGCTGACCTTTTGAAAACACCTTGTACTGTCCGTCACGGGTAAGTGTTCCGATGATCCTCGCTTCAGCTTTCGCCGATACCTCACCGAGAGCATATGTCGTATTGTAATGATCGAGTATGATCTGACTGACATCGTGATGTGAAACCCACATGTATCGTTCTTGTGTCTCCGCGCATAGAATCACATGTGAGGCAATACTGTTATCGGTGACATGGACACGATCCAGGTCGATTGTCGCTCCGTATCCGCCGCTTTCAGCGAGTTCTACGCTTGCGCATGCGATTCCTCCGGCTCCCAAGTCCTTGAATGCGACTTTGTCGAGAAGCTGTTTTGATTTCAGTAGGGCAAACAGTTCTGTCGAAGCCTTGATGAGATGTCTTCCTAAAAATGCGTTCGGCTCTTGAACCGCTCCTTTATTCGCTTCTTTTTTGGTTTCTTCCAGTTGGAAACTAGCAAAACTGGCTCCACCGAATCCGCTCTGGTCGGTTGGTTTTCCCACAAGGATCACATCATACCCTTCAGCTCCCGAAGGTGCATGCGAGTGGATTATCGCATCTTCGGCGATAAGGCCTAACGTAACGACGGTGACGAGGCAGTTGTTATTGTAACTGTCATCGAATTGGATACCGCCACCGATATTGGGAACCCCGATGGGATTTGCGTAACCGGCTATCCCAGAAACAACCTCATCCATCAACCACACGTTATGTGGGTCCTCTAGCGTACCGAATCGTAAGTCGTCAGCCAGCGCCACCACGTTAGCCCCCATGCAACAAACATCCCGCACATTACCTCCAACACCGGTGGCAGCTCCTTCGTAGGGTACGATTTGACTGGGATGATTGTGTGATTCATGACTTAATACGACCGCATAGGCATTTCCATCGGCATCCTGTGCGACCCTGATGATTCCAGCATCCTCTTTCGCACCGATGATGACATCAGGGCCCTCGGTCACGAACTGTTTGAGATAGTGGCGACTACTTTTATATGAGCAATGCTCCGATCCTTCGATACCGAACAGGATGAGCTCTGCCAGAGTAGGGGGACGTCGTAGGATGTTGGTTTGCAAATGGCGAGATTCATCCACCGTAAGGCCGGCGTGGATCGTGCCTAATAGTTCAGCAACTTGCCTGTCAGACATTGAAGTGAAATCATAGTCCTGCTTGGCACATACGTTCGTTTGGTTGGTCAATTGTTTCTCCTTCCGGAAGATTTACACCTCAAGTCATCGTACGGATTGGCAATAGACGGCTCTGTAAAAAAGGGCTTCATGTACCTGATGCAAGAATATCTCATCTGTTGCATTAGATGTTCACTATATACGGTATTTTGCAATAAAATGCAACAATAGCAGCTATATATGTTGCAATAATTATGTTTATGCAACTCGCATTCATAAAAATGCAACATAAATAGGGTAGTTTATGCAACAAAAAACCGCTGGTAAGACCAGCGGTGATAGAGCTTGAACAATTTTTAGGCAAGAAGTTTCTTCATGTCTTCCTCAACCGTTGAAATCGGGGTGACATCGAACGTGTCCACGAGGAATTTCAAAACACCTGGGGAGACGAAAGCGGGGAGCGTAGGTCCCAAGTGGATATTCTTGATGCCCAGGTGGAGCAAAGACAAGAGTACGCACACTGCCTTCTGCTCGTACCACGAGAGAATCAAAGTGAGAGGAAGATCATTGACCTGGCAGTCAAAAGCCTTGGCCAGTGCAACCGCTACCTGGATGGCTCCGTACGAATCATTGCACTGTCCCATGTCGACCAGGCGAGGAATCCCTTCGATGGTTCCGAGCTGCAAGTCATTGAAACGATACTTCCCGCAGGCAACGGTAAGAATCACCGTATCGTGAGGAGCTTTCTCCACGAATTCAGTATAATAGTTGCGTCCGGGTTTCGCTCCGTCACATCCCCCGACGAGGAAGAAATGATTGATCTTGCCCTGTTTTACAGCATCAACGATGTGAGGCGCGATCGACAACACGGTCTTTCTGCCGAACCCTGTGGTAACTACGGTTCCGCCGTTGATACCGGTCAATCGCCTATCTTCCTCGAATCCTCCGAGTTCCAGTGCCTTTTCGATTACCGGAGTGAAATCTTTTTCTTCTCCGATATGTACCAAACCGGGGAAGGAAACAACTTCGGTAGTGAATATGCGATCTTTGTAGTTATCTTTTGGGGGCATGAGGCAATTTGTCGTGAACAATACGGGTCCGGCTATATCGATAAACTCCTTCTGCTGATTTTGCCATGCCGTGCCAAAATTCCCCTTGAGGTGCTTAAAAGCCTTGAGTTTGGGATATCCGTGTGCCGGAAGCATCTCGCCATGGGTATAGATGTTGATGCCTTTGCCTTCTGTCTGTTCCAATAACTTGTACAGATCCAGCAGGTCGTGGCCGCTGACCACGATGAACGGACCCTTTTCAATCGTAAGCGGAACCTCCACAGGAACCGGATCTCCGTATGTTAAGGTGTTTGCCCTGTCAAGCATTTGCATGCAATCAAGATTTACTTCTCCTGTTTTCAACACAAGGGGAAGCAGTTCGTCTTGGCTGGTGTTTGATCCGATCGCTTGCATCGCTTCAAAGAAAAAGTCATTGATTTTTTCATCTTTGAATCCAAGTACCCATGCGTGATAGGCATAAGCGCCCATGCCACGTAATCCGAGGAGTATCAGGGACTTCAATGAACGGATGTCTTCATGATCCTGCCAGAGGTCGCTCATCGTATAGGGTTGTTCGACACTGCCGTACGCCTCTTGTTCGGTGTTGATACGCCTGATGATGGCATCGATTGTTTCATTATTAAAATTTACATTGGTGATCGCAGTGAAAAGGCCTTCCAACATGATGAAATCCGTAGAAGGTTTTCGCTCTTTGCCTTTGCTTACCTTTGCAAGGGCAATAAGTGCTCCGGTCATGTCATCGAGTAGGTTCGAAGTATCCGCCATCTTTCCACAGACCCCACGACTTCCGGTACAGGCTTTGCCACCTGCTGTTTGTTCACATTGAAAACAGAACATTTGAGACATTGATAAACTCCTATTCATATAATTTTGCGGTCTTAACAACCGTCATTGTGAGTCTTGATCACAAACATGCGCATCACGCTGTCTTGTCTGTTTGCTATCGCAAGCATCGAACCGGCTGCAATAGAAACGATCGTACCGGTCGGATACTCTTGTTCGGGCTCTCCGTTCAAGGCCAATGAAAGCATACCGTCAGTCACGATGAAATAGGCGCTTGATTCGGTTTTGTGTGCCGGCACTTCACTTTCGGATGGAACGACAAGCCTGTTGATCATAAGCCGATCGTCTTTTACCAGACGCTGCATAGCCAGTTCGTCACCCATAGAAAATTCAAATACGTTCGTACTCATAATCACTCCTTGACAATTGAGAGAATCGATCCTGCCGATGAGATCGTAACAATCTCCAACGGTAACGATGTGCCACTGTTCTCGATTGCCTTGCGAACCGCATGGGTCAACCCGCCGCAGCAGGGAACATCCATTCGAACTACGGTAAGTGTCTTAATCGTATGCGTTGCCAAAATGCTCGCCAGTTTCTCGCTGTAGTCAGTTTCATCAAGTTTCGGGCATCCGATTAATGTGATCGCCGAACGCATGAACCTGTTATGGAAGTCTCCGAACGCATACGCGGTACAATCTGCGGCAATAAGTAGGTTTGCATTGGCAAAGAACGGTGCATTCTCGGGAACCAGTCGGATTTTCACCGGGAATTGGCGTAATTGGGATCGGACAGGTAGTCCGGCCGATGTTTCCGATGTGTTCTCATCATGTGTTTTTGGTTGGGCTGAAGGACATCCTCCTTCTGAAATGCTACAGGAAAGCTTAGCTTCGCGGATCGAGGACAACAAGTGTGACTTTGCCTCCATATTGGCTTGAACCGCTAGGGCGTCGTATGAGAGGGCCTCCCGTTTTTCAAATGTGATCGCACCTGTCGGACAAGCCGGAAGACAATCGCCCAGGCCATCGCAATAATCTTCACGCAGCAGCGTAGCCTTGCCATCGACCAGACCGATGGCTCCTTCATGGCATGCGGTGACGCATAAAGCGCAGCCATCACACCTATCTTTGTCTATGGTAATAATAGTACGTAGCATTATGTATAATGATCCTTTCTTTTTCTGATTTTTCCTGTTATCGAAGTGAGCGCGACCTTGAGTACCACCGTGCTGTCCGCCAACCGTTCAATGTGTTCGGAAGTTTCCTTGGCGCAATGATCAGTGAACCTGCGTGAAAGAGCATCCAAAACAATTTTTTTTTCTTCCCTCGAGTCCACGAATTCAATGCTTCCAAAGGCGATGGCCGATTCATATTCCATCGAGAACTGATGTTTATCAACAACACTGCTTCCAACACATGCGATACACACGCGCTTATCATGGTGCAGGTTATCCAGACGTTTGCCTTCGCTCGCACAATGCAAGTATATCGTGGGACCAACGATAATCGGGGTCATCGGAACCACGTATGGTCCGTCCGGACCGGTTGTCGCCACCGAAACCCATTCGACCTGTTCAAACAATCGCATCGCATAAGCATCATCAGTTTGTCGCTCTGCTCTTCGCATAGAGGATGGTTGCTCCTTTCTCGTTGAAACATCATATCAGATGAAGATACTATTTAATGTTGCAAATGCAACAAAAAATTACAAGCCCCCAATACTTACTTCTATCCACGAAATTCCAAAACGGACTCGTATTTGTTCATGGATACACCATAATGAATATGAAACTACCGTGCCATACCAATAAAAATGGACATTTTTGTATAAATATACAGTAAAGGGGTATACAAACCCTCTATTTTGTATGTATATACATTATTTATAGGAGAATTGCTTGATGAAAGTCGATGTGTCGATTGTTGGGGCTACCGGATACGCCGGATCTGAACTGTTGAGGATACTTGTTTCGCATCCTTATGTGAGACATATCACAGCAGCTTCGCACTCTCATGTGGGCAAACAGTTTTCAAGCCAATATCCCAATCTCCGTTACATCTACGACGAACAGTGCGCCGCATCCCGTATCCCTGAATTGGCAGCGTCGAGCGACGTGTTGTTTTTGTCCCTGCCGCATGGGATTGCGACTACAGAATTGACCGCTTCCGTTATCGACCGATGCAAAGTAATAGATCTCAGCGCAGATTTTCGAATGAAGGATGCGGATGTTTATGAAAAGTGGTACAAGACCGATCATGGCGGTCGGGCAATTCTCGAACAAGCCGTGTACGGATTATGTGAATTGCATCGCTGTGAAATAGCACGGGCTGCATTCATTGCGAATCCGGGGTGCTACACAACGTGTTCGATTTTGACGTTAGCCCCGTTATTACAGGCACATCTGATTGATGAGCGTTCGATTATCATCGATGCAAAATCAGGGGTTTCCGGAGCAGGAAGGAATGAAAAACTTGATTCGTTGTTTTGTGAATGCAATGAGACGATAAAAGCGTATGGGGTTGGCACCCACCGACATATCCCTGAGATTGAAGAACAACTTTCCATGGTAGCGGGCAAAAACATAACGGTATCGTTCGCTGCCCACCTTGTTCCGATGAACCGAGGGATTCTGGCAACGTGTTATGCCAATCTTGCACCACATGCGGATGCAAAGGCAATCGATGCCGCGTTCAAGGATAGTTACGGGAACGAGCGGTTCATTCGATTATTGGGTAACGGAGTCTTACCTGAAACGCGTTGGGTGAAAGGCTCAAATTTCTGTGATATCGGATATGTACTCGATACGAGAAATAGCCGTATCGTTGTCTGTGGTGCTATCGACAATCTGGTCAAGGGAGCTGCTGGCCAAGCGGTTCAGAATATGAATATCGTATGTGGGTTTGCAGAAGATTGTGGCCTTGAAGCAATTCCCGCATTTCCAATGTAAATAGGCGGAGGACCGTATGAAGTGGATTGACGGGGGTATTACCGCCCCTAAGGGATATAAGGCAGCCGGCTTTGCGGCGGGAATCAAGAAAAAGAAAAAAGACATCGCGCTCGTGATCAGCGATAGTCAGGCAGTGGTCGCAGGAGCCTTTACCACCAATATGGTGAAAGCAGCTCCGGTGTTATGGGACCAGCAGATTGTTGCTTCGAATGAACCGGTAAAGGCTATTGTCATAAACAGTGGAAACGCAAATGCCTGTACAGGTGAGCAGGGTATGCTTGATGCTGCCAAGATGGCCGAGACCACGGCCAAGGCGCTTAACTGTCAGGATACTGAAGTGCTGGTATGTTCGACAGGCGTCATCGGAGTGTTGCTTCCGATGGATAAGATCGTATCGGGTATCGATAATTGCGCATCATTGCTTGATACCACTAATGAAGCCGCATATGACGCTGCCTGGGCGATTTGCACTACCGATACGTTTGTCAAGCAAGTTGCCGTGGAGTTGGACATCGGCGGCCATACGGTAAAAATCGGCGGGATGGCGAAAGGATCGGGGATGATTCATCCGAATATGGCAACGATGCTTTCGTTCATCACTACGGATGCCGAGATAGATAAAGGATTGTTGCAAGATTTATTGGGTGATTCGATTGCAGAAAGTTACAACATGATCAGCGTGGACGGTGATACCAGTACCAATGACACGGTAATCGTCCTTGCCAATGGGTGTTCGGGTGCCCCTCGGATCACATCAGGATCTGACTATGAGAAACTCTTCGCCGATGCGTTTGGTGCGGTTCATGCCGAATTGGCAAAGTTGATCGTGAAAGACGGTGAGGGTGCGGGAAAGTTTATCCAAGTCGAAATCGAAGGGGCTGCTTCGGTGGAGGACGCTCGGTTGATGGCACGATCGGTAATCTCGAGCAATCTTGTCAAAGCGGCTTTTTTTGGAGCCGATGCCAATTGGGGCAGGATTTTGTGTGCGATGGGATATGCTAAAGCACAATTGGATCCGTCTTCGGTCTCAATGGATTACAGCAGTCCCGTCGGAACCATCGCGGTGTTGAAACACGGATTACCCCTGGCTTTTGATGAAGACGTGGCAAAAAAGATACTCAATGAAAAGGAAATTGTCGTTCATGCGGTTGTCGGAACCGGCATCGGTAAAGCAACAGCGTGGGGATGTGACCTTACGTATGAATATGTACGTATCAATGGGGATTACAGGAGCTGATCATGACAAAAGAGATTGAGAAGGCAAACGTACTGATCGAAGCACTCCCGTATATCAGGCGGTTCGCTGGAACTACCATCGTGGTCAAATACGGCGGGAGCGCGATGACCGATGAGTCGATGAAAAAATCGGTCATCCAAGATATCGCCATGCTTAAGAGAATCGGTCTCCGTCCGGTAGTTGTGCATGGCGGAGGTCCGTCGATTACCGAAATGCTCGATAGGCTCAATAAGAAAAGTTCATTCGTCGATGGTCTCAGGATTACCGATGCGGAAACCGCAGGAATAGCCGAGATGGTCCTTTCTGGAACTATCGGAAAAGAATTGGTGCAGTGTCTTCAATCACAGGGAATCAATGCCGTGGGTATCAACGGGAAGGACGGAGATACCCTTATCGCCCATAAATTATTATCAGACGGCAAGGACCTCGGGTTCGTAGGTGAGATAGAAGAAGTGAACACCATGCTGTTGGAAACCCTGATGGGCAATGATTTCATTCCTGTGGTCTCTCCTGTCGGAACGGACAGCGAAGGCAACACATACAACATAAATGCGGATTATGCAGCGAGTGCGATAGCCGGGGCGTTGCATGCCGAGAAATTAGTATTTTTAACCGATGTCGAGGGAATCCTTCGCGATAAGAACGACCCCGGGTCGATCATTCGCCAACTTTCGCTTGGCGAAGCCCACGCATTCATTGCCGACGGCACTATCAGAGGGGGGATGATTCCCAAAACACAGTGCTGTATCGATGGTATTAAAAAAGGTGTTCAAAACGTACATATCTTGGACGGAAGGATTCCCCACAGTCTATTACTTGAAATATTCACCAATGAGGGAATCGGAACGATGATGACAGTCTGACGGAGGTCTACAAATGAAAAGCATGCGAGTGATCGAACAAGGAAATAAAGTCTTTATGAACAATTATGCCCAGTTTCCTTTGGTGCTGCATAGCGGTAAAGGCAGTACCGTATTTGATGTCGATGGGAAATCATATGTTGATATGGTTGCCGGTATCGCAGTGAATATCCTCGGTTATGATAATCAAGAACTTAACACGGCACTGATGAAAACGATAGAAAGAGGATTGTTCCATTGCTCGAATCTCTATTGGAATGAACAGGCTGTCGAAGCTGCCGGTCGAATTGCCTCGCTAGGAGAAATGGACCGCGTGTTCTTCTGTAACAGTGGTACCGAAGCGATTGAAGCCGCTATCAAATTGGTGAGAAAAGCAGGCAGTGCCAAAGATCCCAAGAAAACCGATATCATCACGATGGAACATTCTTTCCACGGGAGGACCTACGGGTCGATGACCGCGACCGGCCAAACCAAGTATCAGAAGGGCTTCGCTCCAATTCTTCCTGGCTTTTCTTATGCGCCGTTCAATGATATTGAAAAAGTGACATCGCTTGTCACTGAACGAACTTGTGCGATTATTGTAGAACCTGTGCAAGGAGAAGGTGGCATCGTACCGGCTGACAAAGCATTTCTGAAAGGACTGAGAACCCTTTGCGACACACACGACATGTTATTGGTGTACGATGAAGTGCAATGTGGTCTCGGACGTACCGGTTATCCATTCGCATGGCAAGCCTATCAGGTGAAACCGGATGTGATCGCAATGGCAAAAGCATTGGGATCCGGCATACCCATGGGAGCGATCGCAGCCCACGGAACAGCCGCACTAGTATTCGAGCCAGGGGATCACGCGGCAACTTTCGGTGGGAATTTGTTATCCGCGACTGCTGCTAATGTGGTCCTGAGTAAATTGGCGGACAAACGGTTCTTGCAGCATGTGCATACCGGTGCGGCACAATTGCATAAACGATTGATGCAATTGAAAGAACGTTTTTCATTCATCACCGATGTCCGGGGTGTGGCTTTGATGATGGGAATCGAATTGTCGATACCGGTCAAGCCTATTATCAGCGAGTGTATGGAGCATGGCCTGTTGGTCGCGCCTTCCGGAACGAATGTTATTCGTTTCGTCCCCCCGTTGGTAATTACATGTGAAGAAATTGATAGGGCAATCGATATCCTGTCGGATGTGTTATCCTCCATTACATACCTGTGATGAGTTGACAGTAACTATGAAGCAGCCTTACATTGTCGAGTACATGGAGGCGCTTGATGGAACGCCTGAAAGCTTTGGGACCGTTTTGGATAATCCTGGTCGCTTGTTCGGTTGTGATTCTGATGATATTGCTCGGTGCTGCGGGACGAAGCGGTTCTATTCTTGATAAACCGCTTACATTACTCGATAGGCAGTGGTCGTATGAGTCCGGTCAAGTTTCTGGAATCACGAAACCGGGCGAAACACCGATTGATCTAAAGACAGCCGATCGGGTGACATATAGCACATCGCTTCCTTTGGAATACACCGATCCTCATTCATTGATTTTCCGTACGATTGCCCAAAAAATAACGGTGTTGATCGATGGTTTGCAGACGTACTCTTTCGGATACCCGCCGCAATATAATCAGAAAATTCCTGTCGGGGGGTACCATTTGATGGCTATCCCTCCTGATAGCCATGGCAAGACATTGGAAATCAGGTTTGAAAATTTCTCACATGGATCACGTGCTCCGATGCTTCCGGAAGTAATCATCGGCCAAGGGTATACCTTGTTTGCCCATATCCTTATCAAGAATATTGGCACGGCGTTGTTGGGTATCTTCGTAATCATCATGGGCTTGGGCGTGGTGATATTGAGTCTGATAATGGCAAGCCGCAATCTGAAAACCGAAGGAATTTTATTTTTCGGAGTATTTTCCCTTCTGGTTGGAATTTGGGCGATTTTGGCAACGAATATCCCGCAATTGATTTTCGGTACGTATCAGAGCCTCATGGTGTTAAAGATCAGTTGCATCATGCTATGTGCCGCTCCGTTCGGAATGTTCGTGATGCATGTGTTTCATCCTCAGAAACCTTGGATGTTCCGTCTTGTCACGATTGCGTTGCTTGCAAATTATATTCTGAGCGGATTGTTCGTGATTTTTATTCAATCGCAAGGGATACTTACACTCTTGCCTACGCACATGCTTATTTTTCTCATGTGTACGACCATCCTCTATACGCTTATCAAAGCAGTGAAGCATAAGTCGCATTCCGAAGCGACTTGGATGCTCATAGGATTTTCTATTTTGGCTATCGGTATCTTCGTAGATATCTTGAGATATTATGTCACGCCATCTTATGATAATAGCCAATATTTCATGGTTTCTCTGCTAGTATTGACTGTTTTGGCAGGTTATAGGACATCGATACGGTTGCTTGATTCATATCGTCAAGGAGTCAAAGCCGAGATGTTCCAGAAGATCGCATTCACCGATATCCTCACCGGGTTGCCCAACAGGACAGCATTTGAAGATGAATTGGAACACATGCGCAATGATCTGAAAAGAGTTACCGATACCACATGTATCATGCTCGATCTGGATCATCTGAAGCAGATCAACGACAATTTCGGTCATAAAGCCGGTGATGCTGCTCTTAGAAAGGTTGCCCACCTGATTAAAGAAGTGTATGCCCCGACAGGTGCGTTGTGTTACCGAATCGGAGGAGATGAGTTTGTAGTGATAATGGAACGTGCGAGTTCGACACAGATTTCTGCACTTGCCATGGATCTAAAGAAAAGGATTGAAGAAATCAATCTGAAAGGGATTGTTCCATTATCAATCTCAAGCGGATATGCATCAGGGTCGTTCCCGGATGTTGCAAATCCATTCATGATCCTTGAGCGTGCCGATGCGATGATGTACCGGAACAAACGGAATTTTTGATTAAATATTGCATGTGAATTTGTTTTTACTTATGATTGCATGTATAAAGTAATGAATATGTATGGAGGTGTCCGATGGTTGCAAAATATAAAGGATTAATAACAAGCATCCTTATTTTCGTCTGTATCTGCGTTCCATTGTCCAGTGCAATCATCGCACCTGAAACAGTACTGAACAATTCCAATGAGTTGTTGGCGGCTAATATTCCGATAACCTATGGCGATGCCAATTTTCGACAGAGAATTCTTGAACGAACCAATGGGGAACGGGAACCGGTCGGGTTGGTCTTATCGGGAGGATCAGCCCGGGCATTCGCGCACATCGGAGTGTTGAAATATCTGGAAGAACAGGGGATCGTTCCCGATTTTATCATCTCAAACTCAATGGGTTCGATAGTCGCACTGCTCTATGGGGCAGGGTTATCTCCCGAACAGATCATTACCGTTTGCAGCAGTATCAACATGGGGCAATTGTTTGATTTGACGCTTCCTCTCGGAGGAGGCTTCCTCGATACCTCAAGATTTAGCGCTCTGGTTGAAAATTTCTTGGGTGAAGGCTTGAGATTGGAAGACTTGCCGATTCCGGTGATGGTCGTTTCTGAAGATTTGGCAACTAAACGCCAGATTCTCATAGCAGAAGGCGACTTCATCTCGATTTTGGAAGCCTCGTTCGTCCTTCCCGTATACTTTTCTCCGGTAGAATATAACGGGCATTTGTTGATTGACGGAGGAATGACAAACCTCGTCCCGCTTAAAGTTGCTTATGATTATTCGCATACGGTAGTCGTATCGACCACGTTTTATGAAGGAATCGGAATCAATCTTCGCAATAGTGTCTCAATAGTAAATGTCGCGTTCGATATCGGTAAACGCCGTCAGGGAGTGGTTGAATTACTCTCTTACCCGGATACCTTGTGGATACGATGTGATGTCGAAGGATTCTCATTCATGGATTTTTCTGCGATCGGCGAGATCGTTGTTAAGGGATACGATTCGGCGGCGGCACATAAAGACGAACTGGCCCGGCTCGATGCACGCGGGGCAGGCCAGGCAACGAGAACAGTCAGGGCCGATTTCTCTGCGAGGGAAAAATCGGTAATCCATAACTATAGTCTGTTCGAACGAGTAAACCAGTCCCGATTCTCCCATCAATTGTTCCCGGGGATTACTAGTTACCAATACGATGGAGATCCATGGATCTTACGCGATGACAATGTGTTGGGCCTTTCATATGACTTGCGATGGAAGTTGATTGATTTCTCGATCGATGCTGGAATGGGATGGAAATCAACTGTTCCGATGGATGCCTACCCGGCAATGATGACTTCATTACGAGCTCATCTGCTGCCTTTCATGATGGCCACGGTTGATCTTGGTTTCTTTTGGGATAGTACTTGGTTGCCTTCCTATTACAGCAGGGTCGGTCTGGATATGAGACATGCGATGTTCTCAGAGCGGTTGGAGATTTCATTGGCCGGTTCCTTGGAGAATCAGCTATCATCGAAATTTTCGTTATCAGGCATGTTGCTGACAGCGGGTACCAATGTTAAGTGGACCAACACGCATGGCTATCCATTTGCCATTTCGGTGGGAACTGATTGGCAAATGGCCGGAACGTATGACAGATCCTTCATCAACGTGAAGATGCGCTCCCTTTTTCCACTGCCTTACGATTTGTTCATAGAAGGTTCGTTCAATGGAAGATTTGCTTTGGACGGAAAGGGTGAGGTACCGTTCTATATGGCAGATCAATTTCGAACGACCGATCCGGTGTTAAGCACCCAAGGATCGTTATCTCCCGCCGGAGCCTTGAATCCTGCCAATTATCTCATCTCTTCCAGATTGCAATTTTCATGGCAGCCGAAGAGTTTCAAACCCACCTTTGGAGAGATGATGATCTTGAAGGATTCGAAAGTAGGTGTGTATACCGATTTGTTATATAACTCCGTCGGACAAGTCTGGCCTTCGGTTTCGGTCGGTCTTGAACTCTCTACCGAACTTGCGTTGCTTGGGCTCAAAGGAACAACCCTATCGGGATTCGTAGGGTATGACCAACGAGTCAACAATATCGTGTGGGGGTTCGTATTCAGAACATGAACAGAACGACATTACCTTCATGGTTGATTCAGAGGAGCCTGCCTAAAGGAATTTCCTTGCAGGTACTCGATAATGATCAGCACATACTATTTGAAAGTACGGGAAAATGGTTGCATCCTTTGTTGGAATTGGAACGATATGTCATCACGCATCCGTTAGATACAAAAACACTCTTTCTGCATGACAGGGTAACGGGGAGGGCAGCCGCGGCATTGACCGTGCTCTTAGGGTTCTCATGTGTGAAATCGAAAGTTTTAAGCAAGAGTGCCGAGTTACTATTTACCCGCTATTCGGTGGCTTATGCTTTTGATGAAATGGTTGACCGCATTGATTGCATGACCGAGCAGCTCATCGATGATTCGATGACTCTCGAGACAATCCGTCGAATGATTGAAAATCGTATCACGACAAAATGTTAGGCATGGCGAACATATCCATTGACATCTGATACGATAACGGATTACTGTTTGGCCATGGATCCCATATTGGTATTAAGTGCGCTGTTAGTGACGTTGATTGCCGGTCTTTCTACCGGGATCGGTGGTCTTCTCAGCATGTTTCAAAAACGTAACAGCTCACGTTTTTTAGCGGTATCCCTCGGTTTTTCTGCTGGGGTAATGATTTATTTATCATTTGTAGAAATTCTTCCTGAAGGATTTTTTTACCTGCAACAAATACTAAGTGACAGCCTTGCGTCGGTTCTCAATGTCGCTTCTTTCTTCTTCGGGATTTTGGTCATTGCCCTAATTGACCGTTTCGTACCGTCGATTGACAACCCCCACGAAATCCCCGATGTGCAAAGCATGATCGACTCGAGAGACTCACATGTCCATAAGGGCTTGTTGCGCACGGGATTCATGACCGCCATCGCCATTGCCATCCATAATATCCCGGAAGGATTGGCTACGTTTACAAGTTTCATGGCTGATACTCATCTTGGAGTCAGTATTGCCATCGCCATTGCCATCCATAATATCCCGGAAGGAATCGCCGTGGCTGTTCCCATTTATTTTGCCACGGGGAAAAGACGCAGAGCCTTCCTTATATCACTAGCGTCTGGATTGTCGGAGATGCTCGGTGCGATCATCGGATTGATGTTGTTTTCATGGTTGCGCACTGATTTGATGCTAGGCATCGTACTTGCTGCGACAGCCGGAATCATGATTTACATTTCGTTTGATGAATTGCTTCCCACGGCAGAAAAATACGGTGAACATCATTTGGCAATCTACGGAGTACTGTCAGGAATGGGTGTCATGGCCGTCAGCTTGCTGCTTCTTTAACAGACGGCTCATCGAAAATTCACACCCACAATACGATTGTCTATACAGATTGAGCACTTCGGAAAGCTCGATGCTTCTGTAAAAACCGCCTTTCTTTTTGAAATCAAGTGCAACAAACCCTTCTTGTGATTGCCCTACCGAGAAAATCGTAGCAGATCGTTTGTGTGGACTGATAGTCAGTGTCGTGGTGAACTTATCGATTCCAAGTGTTGTGGCAATTTCTTTTGCTTCTGCCAAATTCCATTCGAAACATTTTTCACAACGCCGGTGGCCTTCGGGTTCTGCTTCCAAACCTTTGATCGCCTCCAGCCACTGTTGGTGACGTTGCATCGTACGGATACATGGAAGACCGAAGTGGTGAGCTACCCGTTCCAGTGCTTCGTAACGCCTGTCAGCTTCTTCAGCCGGGAAGATATTGCTATTACCAAAAAAAAGTGTGATTTCGTACCCCAAGGAAATAAGTTGTTCTACGGAGGCTGTCGAACATGGTCCGCAGCAACAATGTAACAATAACTTTTCCATGTCATCATGGTAGCGACTTCCGATAACTTCTACAAGAGTGATGTACTATGGCAATGATGTTCCAAATATGGCATGATAAGGCTACCATTCTTTGGAGGTTCCCCTGATGTCCAAAAACAAGACCTTTGCCATTGTGATTGCTGTTGTTTTGGTCATCGCCGTGCTTCCGGTATCACAGTTGGTCCGAATCCTCATTGCGGTTGGTTTGGCTGCAGTGTTTATGTTTTATAAACGCGGATACCTGTATGTTGCGATGGCTTCAAAGGCAATGAATGCAAAACAACCCGATAGTGATAAAGCTTGGCGCTTATATGAAAAAGGCTGGAAGGCGGGTTTAAGTCCTAATTACACGATAATGTTGGCTAATCTGTTTACCCAAAAAGGTGATCCGGTTATCGGCGATGAAATACTCGCATCTGTGATAGAAAAAGAACAGCACAAACAAAAACCGAACCAGACTTTGATTGCGAGTGCTAACATATCCCGATCGATGTCGTTGTGGGTGCTTGATAAGAAAAGGGAAGCTGTCGATATGCTCCAAGAAATCCGAAAAGCCAACCTTGCGGATAAGAATCTTTATGTAAACCTCGGAAGTTTCCTTCTTGAGATGGGCGATCTTGCTGAAGCAGAGGCAGTAATGAAAGAAGCTGCTTCAAAGATGCAGGAAACTCCCGGAATGATTGATAATTGCGGTCTGTTATTCATCCTACGCGGGAAATATGCCGAAGCACGCCGATTATATGGGCAATTATTTGAATCGACCAAGCCAGGATTCCCTGAGGCATATGTGCATGCAGCCAAAGTCGAACAGGCCTTGGGGCGGTATGAGAAAGCCCGACAGTTGTACAAAGAAGCGCTGAGCAAGCAATTTTTTCATACTACCGCTTATTCTGAAGCACAAGTAAAACAGATGCTGGCATCAATCGAATCGCTTCAAGACACACCTGTTGAAGAAATTTCTTCCCCGATCGATATTTCCTACTTTGAGACACACCAATACGATGATGAAGATTTGTTCGATGATAAGGATGAGACTCCCAATACCGATTTGGACGATGATGACGATCGGGAACCCAACATTGAATTGGATGAAGAGGATTATTATAAGGATGATGATCCTGCGGTTGAGATTGACACCGAGACCTTCCATGAGCTAGAAGTGTATGAAGATGAATATGAGGATGGCACAGAGGATCACTTGAAACAAAGGTAGTAAATAAATAATGAATAAATTATTAAAGCGCCTGATAGGACGCCTGCCATTGTTCCTTTTTTTGATAGCATTGCAATTTGCAGCCATTATTTTCATAATTGCCAACTTCTCAGCCGGCAATGGGTATTATTTGACAATAATGACCGCATTCGGTTTTGTTGTGGTGTTCTATATCGTGAGTCGCGATGATCATCCCGCTTATAAAATACCTTGGATCATTGTTGTTCTCGCTGCTCCTGTGTTCGGAGTTCCCTTCTATATCATATTCGGACCAAGAGGCGGCGGACGTAAATTCGCACGCGAGATGGCCCGGTATCAAGAACACTATGAAAGAGAAATGCGTACCACGCTGCCACATCCAAAGCCTGAAATCCTTGAACAGCTGAGGCAAGTAAGCCCGCATCTGGCTAGACAAGCGGATTATATCACCACTATTTCCAGCGGAAGGGTATGGAACCACACCGAAGTCGAGTTCTTCGCCCTCGGGGAATTGGCATTCCGTCAGATATTGAAAGAAATAGAGCTTGCAAAGCGATTCGTCTTGCTCGAATCGTTCATTATCGAGGAAGGCGAGATGTGGGGCACCTTGCTCGATCTGTTGGTTAAGAAAGTACATGAAGGAGTCGTCGTCAGATTGATGTACGATGACATGGGAAGTATTCCCACATTGCCTGCAGGATATGAAAGAAAAATTAGGTCGCTGGGAATTATTGTCGTTGCGTTCAACCGGGTTCGTCCTCACCTGAATTCCCGATTGAATTACCGTGATCACCGCAAGATAATAGTGATTGACGGGGATGTCGGGTTTACCGGCGGGATAAATTTCGCGGACGAATACATAAACCGCAAAATTCGTTTCGGACATTGGAAAGACACCACGGTGATGCTCAAAGGCGACGCAGTATGGGACCTGACCTTGCTTTTCTTACAGCAATGGATGTTCACGACAAACGAAGACTTGGACCTGACTGAATTCATTCCAAAGAAAAAGTTTCTTACGGATGGATATATCCAACCTTTCGGCGACAGTCCGCTCGATGGGGATAATGTTGCTGAAAATGCATATATCCAGATCATAAACCATGCAAAACGCTATGTATGGATTACCACTCCGTATCTTATTATCGACACCCAAATGGCCACGTCACTGATAATTGCTGCCCAAAGCGGAGTGGATGTGAGGATCATCACTCCCCATTATCCTGATAAGTGGTATGTGCATCCGGTATCACGGTCTAATTACATGCAGTTGCTTTTGGCAGGTGTCCGCGTATATGAATATACTCCGGGCTTCATCCATGCCAAGATGTTTGTTTCCGATGACGAGGTGTCGATCGTCGGAACGACAAATATGGATTTCAGAAGTTTCTATCTTCACTTCGAATGCGGGGTAGCCTTTTATCATTCGACGGTGGTAAGAGCAGTCAGGGATGATATCGAACGGACGCTTCAAGTATGCACCGAGATATCGCAAGCTGATGAAGAATCACTTCCGGTTCATAAGCGGTTAGGCCGCAATGTACTCAAATTATTTGCTCCGTTGATGTAAGTCTTACTCCAACAGTCCCAACATCCCCCGGGCGGCTCTGATCCCGCTTGCCCACGCGGCGGTGATTCCACGACTCGTTCCTGCTCCGTCACCTGCAAGAAAAACATGGTTCGTCACCCTGAAATGGTCATCAAGATACTGCGGCTTGTTGGCATATAGTTTGATCTCCGGATAATACATGATGGTAGACGGGTGCAACACTCCGGGAACGATCGTGTCGAGGTTTTTCATAGCTTTCCAGATAGCCCTGAGGATTTTTGCCGGCATGGCCAATGAAATGTCGCCAGGGCAACAATCACGCAAACTCGGAGGGAAATCAAATAAATCGGCATTGAAGCTGTTTTCTTTACTCCTTGAGCCCAATCGGAAATCACCGACTCGTTGCATCAATGGTTTGTTACCTCCCATCAAAGCGGCTTGTAACCCAAGGTTTTCGGCAAAAGCTTGTCCGCTGGCAAGCGGTGCGGTGAAACGTACGGTCTTGAGTATCGCGAAGTTTGTTAATCCATTCGACTCATGCTTTGCCGCTGAATACGCATGGCCATTGACCGAATACCACACGTCTGCCCTGGCTGTCACATATCGTTCTTTAACGACATGGGCATCTCCGCTGTTTGTACAAAAGGTTCTTACTTTTTCTGGAAAATAAAATTTTGGGTCATAATAATCGTTTACGATCGGATAATGTTCGATCCGGGTTTCCACTCGGATTCCGATATCAACGATATTATCCACGAAAGGCACTCCCATGCTTTGCAACATCATCTGGAGAAAATGGAATCCTTTGCGCCCTGGAGCGATCAACAACACTTTATAACCGATGTCCCGTTTATCCGTGGCGATAACCTGATGTGTGTCATCGACTGAAAGCATCGTCTCACCGAGTGATAGTTGGATGCCAACCGCGTTCAACTCGGCAAGCAAACGCTTGATGAGCAACAACCCTCCGTCGGTTCCAAGGTGTGCTTGCCTGATATCGAGCAGGTCACATCCCAGCCTGCGGGCCCTCTTCCTGTAAATATCTATATTCGTCTTGGGTAAGATGTCCGGCCTAAGATATCCGATGACTTGATCCATCATCGAATTTGCCTGATCAGCGCTCCAATATTCTTCGGGAAATCCAATCGGATACGTAAAATTCATCTTACAATCGTTTCTCATTCCTCCGGTGGAGAATTGTTCCTGATCGATCATCAGTATCTTAAGATTTTTTTTTGACGCGTTGGCAATTTCAAAAGCAGCTCCCATCCCGGCAGGACCTGAACCCACGATCACTACATCATACAGTTCCACTTTCATCTCCTCCGAAACGGAGTATACACGAATAGTATGCTTTTCCCAACAGGCATTACCTCGATGGAGCTAAAAGGCTCTTTTTGTTTCGTTGTCTACCATGTATACTTGCAGTGCTGGAACTAGGAGTGTTGAGATGGAATATTGGACAGTGGGAGAGGCGGCAAAGGCTTGGAATATTACCGATAGGAGAGTCCGTTTGCTCTGCCAGACAGGTCGGATTGACGGAGCCATCCGCAACGGATGGTCTTGGATACTGCCCAAACAGTCCAAACCGGGAGATGCTCGGTCGCTCAGGCACCATAAGAATCGTACACTCCACATTGGTTTCCAATCCTTCAAGGAATTGGACGAATGCAGACAACAAATCGCTAAGAGCCCGTTATACAATGATGAGATGATAATTGACGTGGCATCTGTCGTATGCCTGATGCAACATATCGATGTGACTATAAATGAACTGAAAGCAATCGGTACAGGGGTAGTTCAGCCCCGATTCTCGCTGTTTGATCATATCGCGGTGCTCAACACGATCGAGGTGATCGATTGGATATTCGAATCGATTGATGTGAATGAACAGGTCAACGAATATGCGATGCAAAGAATACGAACCATGCTCGCCCATCATCGTCCCCATCAGGGGAATCATGAATATCGCACTTCTTCTGCGGGTGATCTTGAGCTTTCACCATCAGAGCGTGTCGTCGATGTCCGCCATAGGATAGAGATCCTGTTTTCTCAGTTCGAAGGTGATTGGAGGTGGCTTCATCCCGTAGCCAGCGCGACATTTCTTTTCGTCGAATTGATGCGTATCAGACCCTACCAAGATGATAATGCAGCCATTGCTTTCTTGATGGCTTGCATGCATCTTGTGCGTTCGGGATACCCGATGCCTCTCATCACGCCCGATGCACTCGAATCCTTATATGATGCGGTGAAGTTTTCGTTCAGGCGAGGGGATTGCAGGCAAGTCGGCGAAATCTTTACCGCCTCGATCGCAGCTTCCTATACAAAATATTATCAAGTGGAAGTAACATTACATACGTTTGAATTGGCCGAAAGCCTCGGTCATCTGTTTGATTGAGCCCCGAAGATGTTGAGGAATTTCTTTGTCCGTTCTGCCTGAGGATTGGAAATGACTTGACTGGGAGGTCCTTCTTCCACGATCAACCCGTCATCCATGAATATTACCCTGTCAGAAATATCCCGGGCAAACGCCATTTCATGGGTTACCACTACCATGGTCATGCGTTCTTGGGCAAGATTTTTGATGACTGTCAGGATTTCTCCGGTAAGCTCCGGATCAAGAGCGCTGGTAGGTTCGTCAAAACACAGCACATCGGGTGTTAATGCCAATGCACGGGCAATCGACACGCGCTGTTGCTGTCCCCCTGACAATTGATAAGGATATGCATCGGCTTTATCGGCAAGTCCCATTTTGTCCAGTAATTGAAGACCGATTTCTCTTGCCTCGCTCAAAGGCATCTTCTTTACATGAACCGGCGCTTCCGTGATGTTTCTCAGCACATTGAAATGAGGGAATAAATTGAAATTCTGGAACACCAAGCCAACTCGATTGGTAATTCGTTGCAAAGTTTTCTTATCAGCATAGAGAACTTTTCGCGAGGCATCGGTACGTACCATCGTATCACCGCTGATAATGATTGAACCATAATCAATCGTTTCAAGATGTGTGATGCAACGCAGAAGCGTTGACTTACCAGAACCCGAAGGTCCGATGATTGACACTACCTCACCTTTTTGTACCGTAAAAGAGATGTCATTAAGCACGACTTCATCAGAAAACCGTTTTGAGATGTGTTGTATGTCAATGACTTCCATCAGATGTTCCTCTTAACGGTAATAGGCCAAGCGTTTTTCGATCTTGTCAAAACTTTTCGATACTATCCAGTTCATCACGAAATAAAACAGTCCGGCAATAAAAATCGGTAATGTCGAGAATTCTCTCGAAGCTACGTTCTGGGCAGCCCTGAACAACTCGGCCACACCGATGGTTTGTGCCAGCGCAGTGTCTTTCACCAATGTGATGACTTCATTTCCCATCGCCGGCATGATACGCTTAATCACCTGCGGCATCACGATATGGGTGAATGTATGAAATTTTGAAAAGCCGAGTACCGAGGACGCCTCGTATTGTCCTGCCGGAATACTTTGAATCCCACCCCGATAAATTTCAGCAAAGTAAGCGGCATAGTTGATGACAAAAGCTATGATTACTGCGGTGAACCTATCAAAAGATGCTTTGAAAATATAATACGGGGCAAAATAAACGAACAATAACTGCAAGATCAACGGAGTGCCCCTCATGATCATGATATATACATTGACAAGCGAACTGATGATCTTATGTTTGCTCATGCGCCCTTGGGCTACGATCAACCCAAGGGGCAGGGCAAACAAGAGCGTAAGGAAAAATATTTCCAGCGATGTCAGCGTACCTTTCAACAGCTGAAGCAGTAATTCTTTCATCAATGATTATTGTCCGACAACCGTGATATCGGCTTGGAACCAAGCGGTGGAAATTTTTGCCAACGAACCGTCTTTGGCCATTCCTTCCAAAAGTTCCTGCACCTTATCTCTCAAAGCATTGTCATTCTTTCTAAAACCGATTCCGTACTCTTCCTTGGCAAGCGGCTCGTCGATGATTCTGAAGTCCTTCCCGCTGCGGCTGATATTATCGGCAGCGACGAACAGGTCGAGCACCACTGCGTCAACTCCACCGATTTCAAGATCCATCAATGCGGTGAGATTATCTTTGACTTCAATTACTGCTTTCAATGACTTGGCGAAATCCACATTGCCGTTAACGGCATCGGAAGCACTGGAACCCGCTTGCAATCCCACGGTTTTTCCCGCCAAATCAGCAAGAGAATTGAAGGGGCTTGAGTTTTTCACTACGGCTACCTGAGCGTTGTTCAAATAGGGTTCGGTGAAATTTATATTCTCTTTTCGTTCATCCGTAATGGTAAAACCGTTCCAGATACAATCGATATTTCCTGTATTCAATTCTTGTTCTTTTGCATTCCAGTCGATGACTTGGAGGACCAATTCCACACCGAGACGATTGCATACCTCCCTAGCCACGTCAATATCAAAGCCAACGATTTCATTCTTTTCATTCCGAAATCCCAATGGAGGGAAACTATCATCCAAGCCCAAAACGAATTTCCCTTTTTCCTGGATCTTTTTTAACGAAAGATCTTCTTCCGAAACTTCTTTCACGCCGGCAGAGAACAATGACACTGCCAACACGCATACCATCACAATCAGTGCAATACTTCGTTTCATGTTGAATCCCCCTTGAATTGCCACCACCGGGAACCGATGGTGTGGTATGACTATAGGATGTTTTTACATTTTTGAAAAGCAATGTATGCATAATTTATGAATAATTATACAGAAAATAGGTAAATTTATTACTGTTCATCAAAAATATAGGACAATCAATTTAGTTGACCGCTGAGCAGCCATAATGATATAGTCGCTCTTGGTGTGATACATCCTGTCCAAAAGGAGTTCCCGATGGATTTTTTGATTCAGGGATTTGAGAATACTACATGGCAACAATTGGTCATGTACTTGATCGGTGCTGTCTTGATTTATCTTGCGATTGCCAAAAAACTAGAACCTGCGTTATTGCTTCCAATGGGATTCGGAGCAATTCTAGTAAACATCCCGTTATCAGGAGCCTTGAACCAAACCATGGTAGGAATAGGAGAAGTCCAAGGAATCCTCGAATGGTTATTCCGCGTAGGTATCGAAGCTTCTGAAGCTATGCCCTTGCTCTTGTTCATCGGGATAGGAGCGATGATTGATTTCGGTCCGTTGCTAAGTAATCCGAAGCTGATTTTGTTTGGAGCTGCCGCTCAGTTTGGAATATTTGCAACGATTTCAGTAGCAGCATTAATGGGATTCCCGCTTCGTGATGCCGCTTCGATCGGAATAATCGGAGCAGCGGACGGACCAACGTCAATCTTAGTCTCGCAAGTATTGAAAAGCCAATATGTAGGGGCGATAGCCGTGGCAGCTTATTCTTATATGGCACTCGTTCCGATTATCCAACCATTTGCCATCAAGCTGGTCACTACGAAGAAGGAACGTGCAATACGCATGCCGTACAGTCCAAAGCAGGTTTCGCGCATGTCACGCTTGCTCTTCCCGATTATCGTGACCATGGTTGCCGGCTATGTCGCTCCCGCTTCGGTCAGCTTGGTCGGATTACTCATGTTCGGTAATCTCATCCGCGAGAGCGGTGTGCTCGGTTCATTGACGGATACGGCCCAGAATGTATTGGCGAATCTGATAACATTGCTTCTGGGTATTACGATCGCGGCTTCGATGCAGGCAGAACGATTCGTGCAGGTCCAAACACTGATGATCATGGCGCTCGGACTGCTTGCATTCGTGTTCGATACGATTGCCGGTGTGTTATTCGCCAAGCTATTGAATGTGTTCTCGAAACAAAAGATTAATCCGATGGTGGGAGCTGCAGGTATTTCTGCCTTCCCGATGTCAGCGCGTGTCGTGCAGAGAATGGGACAGGAAGCCGATTCGCAGAATCATCTGTTGATGCATGCCGTCGGTGCCAACGTAGCGGGACAGATTGCCTCGGTCGTGGCCGGGGGCGTTATCCTGGGCCTGGTTCCAGGCATGTTGTTATAGGAGACAAAGGCTATGATGGAAGTATTCGGTCAATCTTTAACTTTGATGTGGCAGGGAATGGTAGCGATATTTGTTGTCATCTTCATCATTTATCTTATTTTGTCAGCCTTCCCCAAATTGTTTAAGAATAAAGAAAAGAAAGATTAGTATTATACTATATCTTTGATTATGAAAAGAACCATGCCAGATTATCGGCATGGTTCTTTACATTTTTTCGATTATTTGTCTACAATGGGTCGCAACGGAGGCCTTCTCGCTCCCCACGGTGGAGCCTGATGTTGCAGTCATCCGATTTTCCAAAAATGGAGAAGCGTATGGACAAAGACATCAAGAAGCCCCGGTCAATCTCACAGTATATCGTTCGCATCCTCGATGGCATGGCAAGAGGTCTGTTTGCCTCGTTGATCATCGGTCTGATCATTAAACAAATCGGAACATATGCCCACATCGATTTGCTCGTCAGATTCGGACAGACAGCCCAATATCTTCTCGGACCCGCTATCGGTGTGGGGGTTGCCCTTTCCGTAGGATGCTCTCCTTTGGGAGTATTCGCCAGCGCTGTCACCGGTGCGATAGGGGCCGGGACGTTGGTATGGGAAGGCGCAGTTCTCACCGGGTTTTCAATCGGAGAACCGGTTGGAGCTCTATTGGCAGCATTGGCGGGGGCTGAAGCTTCCCGACTTATCGCAGGAAGAACGAAAGTCGATATCATATTGGTACCATTTGTCACCATCTTGATCGGGGGTCTTGTAGGAGTGTTTTTAGCACCGGTGGTCGCAGCGATGATGAGAGCCATCGGAGCGTTTATAAACACCCTTACGACATTGTATCCGCTACCGATGGGGATTCTCGTTTCGGTAGTTGTCGGTATGGTGCTCACCCTACCGATCAGCAGTGCTGCCATATGCATATCGCTGGGTATTTCAGGACTCGCGGCAGGGGCGGCAACTGTAGGGTGTTGTTCTCAGATGGTCGGGTTTGCCGTCGCATCGTGGAAAGATAATAAGGTCGGAGGATTGATAAGCCAAGGGTTGGGGACTTCAATGCTCCAGATGCCGAATATCGTTAAGAATTGGAAGATATGGATTCCGCCGACACTCACCGCGGCTTTGCTCGGTCCATTATCCACGCTTGTGTTTAAAATGGAGAACAATGCCGCCGGAGCGGGAATGGGGACTAGCGGCCTGGTCGGGCAATTCAATACCCTTGCGGTGATGGGACCTTCGGCTTGGTGGAAAATACTTGTGTTGCATGTTGCCTTGCCTGCGGTACTGACCGCATTGATCGCAGCGATTATGAGAAGTCGCGGATGGATAAAACTTGGTGACATGAAGTTGGCGTGAAGAGGCTTTATTGCACTTGCTGCGACTACATGCTACGATAGTCGTATCCGAATATGAGCGGAGGGTTGCGATGCGTGAGTCAGGAGAGGATTATCTGGAGGCAATCTTGGCCTTGGAAGAAGACCACAAGTCAGTGCGTCTTACTGACGTTGCGCTTCGATTGAAGGTAACCAAACCGAGTGTTAACCGGGCAATGAAAATCCTTCAAAACGATGGATATATCCACCAAGAATCCTATGGAACCATCGAGTTGACACCGAAAGGACGCTTGAAAGCCGCCCAAGTGTACCGCCGTCATAAAGTTCTTACCACGTTTTTAGGGTCGATTCTCGGAGTTGATGACGAGACTGCCGAAGCTGAAGCTTGTCGAATGGAACACGTGTTGAGTTCGAATACGATGGAGCGGTTGGCAGCGTTTGTAGAGAATAGCAAAAATCCTTCATGAATGGCAATTTTGTTCTCTTGCTTTTAGCAACCATTGGATAGAAAATGGAAGCAGGAATGCCAAGTGGAGGTATAACCATGAAAAAAAGTCTCTTATTGCTCATCGCTTTGATTCTTTTTGTGACCCCGCTGTTTGCTCAGGGATCACAAGAAGCACAAGGCCCGATTACCCTTCAGTTCTGGACCCACGAGGATCCGAACAGAACCCGTATCGAAGACCGGTATATCCAAGAATTCGAAGCTGCTAATCCGAATGTTAAAATTGTTCGGACAACCCAAGCTTCTACAAAACTTATCGAGCTGATCCAGACCGCATTCGCAGCGAATTCCGGACCTGATATCTTCAACCTTTCGATTGAAGATGAGTATGCCTATATCGCAAACGGCCGGGTTGCTCCGATTGACGCTAAGGCTGCCGGTTTTGCAAGTCAAGCCGCACTTGTAGATGCCTATATGGATGGAATTCTTGATCCGGTGACCGTTGATGGCAAGATTTACGGATTGCCGTTGGAACTCACCAACTGGTGTATCTTCATCAACAAGAAAGTGTTCCGTTCTGCGGGACTCGATCCTGTGAAAGATTATCCGAAGACATGGGAAGAGATGGCTGAAATCTCTGAGAAACTCGTAATCCGCGAAGGCGACATTCTTGTCCGCCGTGGATTCGATTTCCGCTATCCGTATTACTTGGTCGCCTTCGTACCGATGGTCGAACAGCTTGGTGGAAAGCTTATCAGCGATGATGGCAAAGAAGCCATCGTTGGAGAAGAGGCTTGGTTAAAGTTCCTTAACTACATGAAGGAATGGGGCCCGAGCGGACGCAATCTCGGTTCGCCGACCTATAAAAATGCCCGTTCATTGTTCAACAAAGACCTGAATGATATCGCGATGGCCACCACCGGTCTGTATCAGATCGGTAGGATCAAAGCTGAAAATCCTGCATTCTATGAAAGTGGCGAATGGATGGTCGTACCGTTCCCGGTATTCGAAAATGCTGTCCAGGATCTCGCCGGTTGCTTCTATGGCCATTACTACATGGTCAATGCGCAGAGTTCAAAGGCAAAGCAGGAAGCTGCTTGGAAATTCATCGGTTACATGCTCAGCCATGCTGAAGAATACCTGAAGGAAGTATCGTTGATTCAACCGACAAAGGCGTTGATGAACTCCGACACCTATAAGAATATTCCGTATTCTGAAGTATTCACCAAAGACTTCGAACGCGGTCACATCGTGTATTATGGAAAGAACAGTGCTGAACTGCAGACGTTGATCCGCACTGCCGTCGAATCGGTGATGCTCTCCGGGGTAACTCCGGAAAAAGCATTGGCTACTTTGAAAACTGCTGCTCAAGAACTCATCGACGAACAGTAGGCTCACAACCAAAACCGCTAGGCCGGCTGCAGTATGCGCCGGCCTGTCGGATATATTCTCCCAATAGGTGGCTGCATGAAAGAAAACATACCAAAACGGAAGTACATCGGTATAGAAAAAATTGAGGCTCGGTGGGGCTTTGCGTTTACAGTCCCGGCAATCCTTTTTTTCACCATCTTCAGCTTCTATCCGATACTCAATGCCTTGTACACGAGTCTTTTCGATAAGCGTGTACTATCACTGGCCAAACCTAAATTCATGGGACTGGGTAATTATTTTTATATCATGCAATCACCAGATTTCTGGAATTCCATCAGAGCAACATTCGTGTTTACCTTAGGGACCTTCATCCCCATCGTAATACTCAGTCTGTTGCTTGCTGTGTTGATGACGAACGTGAAAAACAACAAAATGCGAGGGTTTCTGCAAATCGCTTATTATACTCCGGCGGTTATCTCATCGGTAGTAGCGGCAGCCATTTGGATGCTGATTTTCGACCCGAGAGGAATTGCCAACCTTTGGGTGAACTGGATTTTCAATACTCCCGGGATGGACAGGCGTTGGCTTTCGGATAGTACCATGGTGCAGTTTTCGACAATGATAGTCTACTTTTGGAAATATATCGGGTACTTTGTCGTCTTGTTCATCACAGGGCTTTCTTCGATACCTTCGACAATATTCGAAGCAGCCACGATCGATGGAGCCAGTCGGTGGAAAGCCTTCTGGAGAATCACGTTACCATTATTGAAACCGACGGTCGTCTTGGTTTCAATCATGGCAATGCTACAGTGTCTTAAAACGTTCAGCACTCAATACCTTTTGGTACAAAGCGGTGCTCCACGAGATCCGATCAATGTCATTACGCTGAACATTTACACGACAGGAATCAGGAACCAGCGCATCGGGAGGGCAAGCGCGATGAGTATCGTGCTCTTTTTGATCATGCTGTTATTCACCTGGTTGCAATTCAGGACTTCCAAATCGGAAGAAGTCGAATATTAAAGGAGGTCTGCTATGGCTAATGAAGCGATTACGACAGCTGACCCTACTCTGATTCGACGTATTCCATGGTTAAAGTTCGTCTCTTGGGGTGTATTGCTGCTGGTATTGATATTCACGCTGATGCCTTTGGTGTTCATGGTGACAGCCTCGTTCATGACCAGCAGTCAAATCGTAAGGATGCCCTTTAGCTGGATTCCCGAAAGCTTTTATTACCAGAACTATGTGAAGGCAGTGCAGGGCAATGACATGGCGTGGACGTTTCCACGTAATATATTCAATTCTTTGGTAGTAGCTCTCGCGGTTGCCATCACCACGGTGTTGATCGCATCGATCACAGGGTACGGGATTGCGAAATTCAAATTCCGAGGTAGGAATTTCATATTCATGCTGATCATGGCAACGATGATGATTCCTTTCGAAGCGATCATGATTCCGTTGTATATGGTGGCGACCGGGTTGAGAATGCAGGATTCCTATGTCGGCCTTATCGTACCGTTCCTCGTAAGCGCTTTCGGGGTATTCCAAATGCGCCAGTATCTGACAACGTTCCCTTCTGAATTTCTCGATGCGGCTCGCGTTGACGGCTTGAATGAGTTTTCAATATTCTGGAGGATCGTTTTTCCGAACTGCGCACCTGTTATCGCAACATTGGGAATTCTGTCATTCAGGGGACAGTGGGACAATCTTTTGTGGCCGTTATTGATTTCCCAGTCAGAGAAAATGAAGACGATTCCACTTTACATTACGAAATTTTCTGAAGAAAAATTAACTGACGAAGGTGCGATGATGGCTGTGGCCATGATCGCCAGTATCCCGATGTTCATTCTTTTCGGGGCTCTTTCAAAATACTTTATCGGTGGTGCGGCTGTATACGAATCACGAAAGGGGTGATATGCAAACAACGACTGTCTCGGGAGGTCCCCGATCATGGGACCTCTATCTTTTTGACATGGGAAATGTGGTTATCGAAGGAATCACGGTAATCGAAAAGATAGCCGAATATTATCATCTTGAATATGAAGAGTTACTCGATGATTATAAAAAATACGAATTTCCATTGATGGATGGCGCCATCGATTCGGACGTGTATTGGGACCATGTCGAAGAACGTTTCTCAGTCAGGGTCGAAAAAGATCCGTTGGCAATATTTTTCAAGCCTTACTGGAATGCTCCCGTAGTGCAGATCCTCACATCATTGAAATCCGCAGGGAAAAGGGTGGTCTGTGCTTCCAATACGTATGCTCCGCATTGGGAATACTTGGACAGGGAAGGTTATTTTTTCATATTCGACAAAGTATATGCCTCTCATGAATTGAAAGTAACGAAGCCGAGCAGACAATTCTTTGAGCGAATTCTTACGGAAGAACATGCCGATGCGGAAAACACTCTGTTCATCGACGATTATTTGATCAATGTCAGTGCGGCAAGGGCATTGGGGATGACAGCCTTCCATTACGACAAGAAATCGAATAAGGATATCGACCGGGACCTTGCTTCATTTTTAGGAGTATGAATATTTATCTATTCTTCATCATTTCTTGACCATATCTTACCTTGTATGATGTATCCGATAGTTCATGATCTCAACAGGGAATAATAAGAAATGAAACACAGGAATCGAAGGAAGCAGAACATAAGACGGATAATCCAAATCGGATTCTTCACGCTCGTACTGCTGATCACGCTCTCTCACTCATACTCCGAGGTAGCTGAATTCTTACCGGTTATCGAAGGGGCCTCATTACATGCCGTTTGCCCGTTCGGAGGGGTGGTGTCATTGTATCGGTACGTCACCACCGGTACGTTCGTCCAAAAGATCCAT
The DNA here is from genome assembly GCA_012523305.1 of Spirochaetales bacterium. Lineage (GTDB taxonomy): Bacteria > Spirochaetota > Spirochaetia > Sphaerochaetales > Sphaerochaetaceae > JAAYDK01. Next base: position 25,085 of record JAAYIV010000001.1, on the reverse strand, counting down.
GACTCTTCCTTTTATCTGATGTTGATCGTTTTTGTTACGGCAATCATCGCGGGTCCGGTATTCTGCGGTTGGATTTGTCCGTTCGGTACGTTCCAAGAATGGATTGGAATGATCGGACGCACACTGTTTAAGAAACGGTACAATAGGTTCATTCCTTCAAAAATTGACAGATACTTGCGTTTTATCCGTTATATTTTATTAATTTGGATTGTAGTGTCTACCGCGCTATCGGCAACGCTAGTCTTCTCTTCATATGATCCTTATTATGCTTTGTTCAATTTATGGACAAGTGAGGTTGCCATCTCTGCCTATATCATCCTTGCTGTTGTCATCATTGCTTCGCTATTTGTCGAACGACCATTCTGCAAATATGCGTGTCCTTATGGAGCCCTGCTCGGATTAACCAATTATTTCAGGATATTCAAAATTCACAGGAAGGCTGCCACATGCATCGATTGCGGTAAGTGTGATGTCTCCTGTCCGATGAATATTACAATCTCCACTACCGAGACGGTGAAGCATCCACAATGTATCACATGTATGCTCTGCACTTCAGAATATGCTTGTCCGGTGAAAGAAACTGTCTACTTAGGAACGGCAGGTAAGGAAACAACTTCCGAGGGAACGAACGAATGAGAATATCATCAACAGTATTGGGTACGGGAGTCGCAGCCTTCATTGTCGTTGCGGTTGCATTGCTTATGATATTTGGTCTTTGGAATGACGAGCAATCAAAAGTGCCTGCAAAATTTACAACAGGGCAATTTGCAGGGCTAAACAATCCTTCCGATATTCGGGGCTCATATACGTTTGAAGATATCGAGCATTATTTTTCTGTTCCCGCTGAAACAATCGCTCAGGCATTTGCTTTGGATACGTCACAAAAAGGTGCGAACGAGTATAAAGCAAAAGATCTTGAAGAACTGTATAAGGACATTGATAATGGGGAAGTCGGTACGGACAGTATCAAATGGTTTGTTTCTCTTTATGATCAAGTACCTTACGAACCGGAAGCCACAACACTACTGCCTGAATCTGCGATCAGGATCCTGGCAGATCTGGGGAGCATCGATGAAACGACGGCAACTGTATTGACTGCCCGTTCAATCGCGATCAATCAAACATATGCGACATCCGCTACACAAGAACATGATGTTGCGAGCGAAGAAATGATCATCAAGGGAAACACGACCTATTCAGATCTTTTGATATGGGGACTGGATGCTGAAACGATAGAATCCATCGTAGGATATCCAATCACTGACAGAACTATAAAATTACGTGATGACTTCAGTCAGAAAGGGTTGGAATTTTCGGTGTATAAAAATGTATTGCAGGAAGCTCTAAACATATTATGACCATCAGAGCATACTATTTTGATCACGGTATTGGCTGGGGAGGACTCCCGTGTACTTTTTGAAGATTTTAGCAAAGTAACCGGAGCTCGGGAAACCGTTGCCCGCTGAAATTTGCTGGATGGTGATCGAGTGATCCTTCATCATCTCTATGGCTTTGTTGATTCGGTATGCATTGAGGTAATAGAGAAAATTAATCCCCGTGCATTCTTTGAATAACCGACAGAGGTGACTTTCAGATACGCTCAGATGATCACATGTCTCTTGCAACCCTATCGAATGATGATAGTGGTTGTTGATAAACTGGATTGCGGCATCAACGATCCTGTTGCTGACTTTTACCGGTAGCGTTATGCATCCCGAAGTGTCGGTTTGCTTCTTCATCCGGTCCATCTCGTCGTCTTCTTCTTGTATTCTTTCCGAGAGATTGGCTAGTGTGTGTTCAAGATCTTCGTCAGCGACGGGCTTTAGTAAGAAATCAAACACCGAAAGACGGATTGCTTTCTGCATGTAGCTGAAATCACTGTGTCCGCTCAAAATGATAGCGTAATTCACCGGGCAGTGTGAAAGCATCTCCAGTCCATCCTGTCCGGGAAGTCTGATATCGGTAATGACGATATCGGGTTCGAGCGCTTTGATGAGTTGCTCGCCGTCCATTCCGTTGGTAGCTGTTCCGATAACGTGCATGTCAAACTTTTGCCAATCCGTTGTGGTTTCCAGCTCTTGGAGGGTCAGCTCTTCGTCTTCCACGAGCACTACCGAATAACTCATCCGACGTTCTCCTCTCTGTCTCTTCGAACAGCGATAGAAATTTCAGTTCCTTCCCCTTCAATCGAATCGATCCTGAACGAAAAAGAAGTGTTGAAACGCAATTGCATCCTTCGATAGATATTATAGAGTCCGATATGTTCCGAATTGGCGAGTTCTTCAAGATTTTCGGGTAACATGCCTTTCGGTATGCCTATTCCATTGTCACTGATCGTAATGACCGCCCAAGAGTCCACCACAGAGCATCTGATTGCCAGACGCCATGTTCCGGTCTTGGGTTCCAATCCATGGATCAGAGCATTTTCAACCAGCGGTTGGATGACAAGCTTAGGCAACATGAGATCGTTGAGTCTCGGATCAACCTCGATCGATGTGACCAGTTTTTCCCCGAAGCGAATTTTTTGGATGGCAAGATAATTCTCGACCAAGGCGATGCTTTGGCTGAGCGGTTGCTCTGTTTCCCGGTTTTCGATGCTCTCACGGAGCAGCCTGCCAAGTTTGGTAACTATCATAAGGATTTCTTGTTCGCCATGAAGTTTGGCTATCGCCTTCACGGTATTGAGCGTATTGTACAGGAAATGAGGATTCATCTGAGCATGAAGGGCTTTCCGTTCTGCTTCCCTGACTTTCTCTTCCTCCTCTCGAGTGAGGTTGAGCAATTCAGCAATTTGGCTGACCATGGCATTGAACGTGCTGTCCAATTGTGCGAATTCAACAATCTTTGATTCGTGAACCCTCACTGCCAAATCTCCTGCTTCGACTTTTCTCATCGAGGATGTAAGCCGGTTGACAGGCTTGGCTATCGATCGGGTAAAGAAAAACGCTAGCACGCTGGCGACCAATAAACCCAACAAAGCGACCATGATGATAATAAAGAAGAAATGAGTGATTCCTTGACGATGCACCGTGGTATCGGTGACACCGGCTACTATGAAAGAAGTACCGGGAATTGAAACTGTTGAAATGATCATGGAGCTGTCGGTAATGGTTTTACGCGTGAATGGAGCCTGTATCGAACGTAATTCGGGGAAATTGGAAAAATCTCCGAAGCGATCTGTGGTCAATAGCGATGAAGCAAGAAAATTATCGGTGTCGATAAGAATGATTTCGTTGAATCTGAACCAATTATTTAGAGACGAAAGCGCTTCTTGGAATATGTCGACCGCGACATAACCGACTTCCTCTCCGGCCGTGTTACGCACTTTGCGATAGATGCTCATGAACACGAACGCATTGGTTTGTGTCGCATATCGGTTTTCAATGGTGATGACCGATGCGTTTTCTCCGGCAGTCCTCGAAAGGGTGAAAAACGGATTCCAATCGTTGCGGTTGTACCTGATATCGTAACGGGAGGGAAACAGGTGGGTAGAGTAACGTGCCTGGCCCGAACTGCTCACTATCGTAGCACTTGCCAAGTAAGTATCGCCGCGCATGATCGTGAACAACTGCTCATATATTTCTTTTGAACGGGACGAGCTGGTTTCCGGAGCATCTGCATCCAATTCACTGATGATCGTATTGTTCGTACTGAGCACATATGTTTTATGACGATATGATTCGATGATCGATTTGACCTGGTCAGCAATCCTGACTGTAGCCATTTCATTTTGATCGGATAAGTTTTTGGTGATCGCATTGTTTCCGGCAGCAACGTAATATACACTCAACACCACTAGGGGGATAATCATCACAATGAGAAAGTACGAGATGAGCCGATAAAATAGGGACCCATACAGAACACTTCTTTTATGATTGTCATGCGCTGTAACCAATCTCAAAACCCTCGCGTGAATAGTGTAGCCGAAGGTTGGTGAATTTACTACAAATATGATAAAGATGTATGAAAAGTGTATATTAATACAAAATATGTTGTTATATGTGCATGAAAATTGAATCAAATGATTGACATTTTCCCGTATCATGGTTACAACAGAAGCAATCTTCATGTGAGAGGTACATATTATGAGAAGTACGCACAATAGGCGTCAATCAACGATGGGACTTCAGTGTAACCCGTCAGGACAGACAAGACCCCGATCTTTATCCGCTATTATTTGCTCATCCCTTCCTATAGTATCTGTACTACCCCTCCTTATTATCTCCATTATTATTGTAACCCTAATTATTCTATAACTCTCTCCACGGCAAGCCGTTACGTAACCGTGGAAGACTTCTCCACGGTGGTGTTGGCATAACCGTATAGGGACTCCTGACACTTTTTTATCGGGAGTCATCTCCGTGATAATTCACTCCAAAAGGAGTCAGACAATGGAACGCTATACATTAGGAATATTAGTAAACAACCACCCCGGGGTTCTTTCCAGGGTAGTCGGCCTGTTCAGCCGCAGGGGATACAACATCGACAGTCTTTCTGTCGGAGAAACGGAGATTCCAACGATTTCTCGGATTACCATAGTCGTAACAGGGGATCGGCAAATCGTGGAACAGATTGAGAAGCAAGTGGCGAAACTGATTGATGTTATCAACGTAGTCGAACTTTCGCATCAAGGCAGCATCCAAGCTGAATTGATCCTTGTGAAACTCAGTACGGAAAATGGAAACAGGGCCGCTGTCATCCAATTGTCCGAGATATTCAAAGCAAAAATTGTAGATGTGTCGGAAGCGACCATTTCGTTGCAATTGACGGGAAACCTGGACAAGATCAATTCGTTTCTCAGGCTTTCCCGACCCTATGGGATATGTGAATTGGTACGAACCGGAATAACGGCAATGGGAAGAGACAGTCAAGCCAAAGGCGATGCAAGCCCGGATGACAGCGAATATTGACATTACCATCCACGATCTATAGAGACCGAAGGGTGAATAATTAAGGAGTTTTCGAATGAGCAAGATGTATTACGAACAAGATGCAGACATGAGTGTATTGGAGACAAAGACCGTTGCGATTATCGGATACGGGAGCCAAGGACATGCCCATGCGCTCAATCTCCATGAATCGGGCGTAAACGTGATCGTGGGGCTCTATAAAGGTAGTCCTTCATGGGAAAAGGCAGAGGAAGCCGGACTCAGGGTGATGACGGCCGCGGAAGCTGCGAAAGCCGGAGATGTGGTGATGCTGTTGGTTAATGATGAGAAACAATCACGATTATACAGCGAGAGCATCGAAGCAGGAATGACAAAGGGCAAATACTTGGCCTTCGCCCATGGTTTCAACATTCATTTCGGGCAAATCACCCCGCCGAAGGATGTGAACGTGATCATGATCGCCCCCAAAGGTCCCGGGCACACCGTACGGTCGCAATTCCAAGAAGGAAAAGGCGTTCCTTCACTGATAGCGGTGCACCAGGATCCTTCTGGAGATTCTACGCAAGTCGCGTTGGCTTATGCCGCGGGTTTGGGTGCCGGGAAAGCCGGTATTTTCGAAACAACATTCAAAGAAGAGACCGAAACAGACCTCTTCGGTGAGCAGGCGGTGCTCTGCGGTGGAGTCAGTGCCCTTATCAAAGCCGGATTCGATACATTGGTCGAAGCGGGATACCAACCTGAGATGGCCTATTTCGAGTGCTGCCATGAAATGAAGCTCATCGTTGATTTGATTAATCAAGGCGGGCTTTCCTATATGCGTTACTCGATCAGCGATACTGCGGAATACGGTGACTATGTCAGTGGCAAACGAATCATAAACGATGCCACACGAAACGAGATGAAAAAGATTCTTGGTGAAATCCAGGACGGTACGTTCGCTAGGAATTGGTTGTTGGAAAACCAAGTGAAGCGACCGTTCTTCAACGCAAGACGAAGAATCGAATCAGAAAGCCTGCTCGAAACAACCGGTAAGAAATTGCGTGCATTGATGAGCTGGTTGAAAAAATAACGGGTAATTCCCGAAACAAGAGAGGTGAGACAATGGCAGAACACATTACGATTTTCGATACGACATTGAGGGACGGCGAACAAGCTCCGGGATACAGTATGAACCTGGAAGAAAAACTTCGAATGGCCCGACAGCTCGAACTATTGAACGTGGATGTGATTGAAGCTGGCTTCGCCATTGCCTCGCCCGGCGATTTTGCTTCGGTTGAAGCAATTGCCAAAACGATGCGGCATTGTACGGTGGCCTCCCTGTCTAGGGCGCTGAAAAAAGATATCGATTGTGCGTGGGAAGCGGTGAAACAGGCACAGCGACCGAGGATCCATACATTCATCGCGACCAGTGACCTGCATCTTGAGTACAAGTTGAAGATGAGTCGCCAGCAAGCACTCGATCAGGTTGCATCGATGGTGCGTTATGCGCGAGATCTCTGTCCTGAAGTCGAGTTTTCAGCTGAAGATGCTTCTCGCAGCGATATCGATTTTTTATATGATGTCATCGAAACAGCAATCGAATCGGGAGCCTCGATTATCAATATTCCCGATACCGTGGGCTATGGCATGCCTGAGGAATTCGGTGCCTTGATTGCCAAGATCATGAACAATGTCGTGAATATTGACAAGGCAATACTCTCAGTTCATTGCCATAACGATCTCGGTCTCGCTGTCGCCAATACGTTGGCCGGTTTGCGTTCAGGTGCCAGACAAGCTGAATGTACCATCGGCGGTATCGGAGAACGTGCAGGAAACGCAGCGGTCGAAGAAGTCGTGATGGCCATCAGGACCCGTCCCGATCTGTACGATTTCTCTTATGACTTGAAAACTGAAGAACTTTACCCGACAAGCAGGTTGCTCTCGTCGATAACAGGCGTCGCCGTTGCCCCGAACAAAGCTATAGTCGGAGCAAATGCATTTGCCCATGAATCAGGTATCCATCAACACGGGATGATGGCCAATTCCAAGACGTACGAAATCATGACTCCCGAATCGATCGGGTTGAAAAAGACGACCATGGTGTTGGGAAAGCATTCGGGTCAGCATGCGTTTGTCCGACGGATGGAAGAACTCGGATATCAACTTACAACCGAGATGGCATCTAAGCTGTTCAGTGATTTCAAGAGTGTTGCCGACAAGAAAAAAGAGATAACCGATCGCGATCTCATTGCAATGATGGAAAGCGGGACACAAGCCGCCCCGAAGATTTACGAACTAGTGAATTTTGTCGTCAACAGCGGTAACAACATGACTGCAACGGCTTGCGTCACGCTCAAGCGTGACGATAAACGGATGCAGGCGGTTGAGATGGCTACCGGCCCGGTGTATGCATGTTTCAAGGCTGTCGAACGAATCATCAAGCATCCGTACGTTCTTGAAGATTATCAATTGAGAGCTGTTACCGAGCACCGTGATGCTTTGGGCGAGGTGTTGGTGAAGATATCGGATGAAAACGGAGTTTTCCGGGGCAGAGGGGTAAGTACCGACGTCATCGAAGCAAGCATGCTCGGGTTGTTGGCGGCGGTCAACAGAATGATTGAAGCATCGGAACAGAATCTTTCACTCCCAAACCAGGAAGGATTTCTCAGTGCCGGAGCAAAAGCCAAATCATGGGTGACTCTTTCTCAAGAAGCACTCTCACGTGACATGAAAGTCAGTGGAACTGTCAAGGAAGATGTAACCAAGGAGCTCTAGATATGGAGAATAACAAAAAGAGGATCGAGATTTTTGATTCCACTTTACGTGATGGCGCACAGGCAGAAGGAATCTCATTCTCCGTTTTGGATAAATTGAAGATTGTGCAACTCTTGGATGAACTCGGGGTGGATTATGCCGAAGCCGGTAATCCGGGATCAAACCCTAAAGATCTTGAGTTCTTCAAAGAAGCTGCGAATTTGCACCTTAACCACATCGAGCTGGTTGCTTTCGGCTCAACTCGCAGACCGTCGAGCAACGCTGCGAACGATACGGGTATAGCCCAACTGCTATCAGCCGGAACCGATACGATCTCGATCTTTGGCAAAAGTTGGGATTTCCAAGTCACCGATATTCTACGAACGACATTAGCGGAAAATATCGCTATGATACGCGAGACCATAGCATATCTGGTTGCAAAAGGGAAAACAGTGCTATTCGATGCAGAGCACTTCTTTGACGGTTATAAAAGTAATCCCGATTATGCGATGAAGACTTTGGAAGCGGCCGCCGATGCCGGAGCAAAAACGTTGGTGTTATGTGATACGAGAGGAGGATCGCTGCCGACATACGTCAAGGAAATCACACATCTGGTCGTAGACACATTGAAGCGTACATATTCAAAGATTGCTATCGGAATCCACACTCATAACGATTCTTCATGTGCGGAAGCCAATTCTTTGATGGCCGTGGAATCGGGTGCGAGACAAGTCCAGGGAACGCTCGTCGGGTTTGGCGAACGGTGCGGAAATGCCAATCTGGCGACCTTGATTCCCACGCTGAGTATTAAGATGGGCTATGAAGTATTATTGCCAGGATCATTGACAAAACTCACATTGATCACTCGATCGGTCGCCGAAATCGCCAATATCGGTATCTCTGACGGTATGCCGTATGTCGGTATCAGCGCTTTTACTCATAAAGGCGGGATGCACATCGACGGAATTGCAAAAAATCCGCTTTCCTTCGAACATATCGATCCCGAACTCGTTGGCAATGAACGAAGGCTTTTGATGAGTGAAGTCGCCGGCAGGGCGATGGTGCTGAATCGAATCCAGAAATATGCGCCGTCGATCGGTAAGGACGATGAAAGGACAAAAGCGATCATCAATACCTTGAAACGGATGGAGATGGCCGGATATCAATTCGAAGGAGCTGAAAGTTCGTTTGAATTGATCATTTGCAAACACTTGGGAACGTACCACCCCTATTTCACCCTCGATCACTACAAGACCTTGGGCGAAAGACCATTGATAGGCGGACCTGAAACAAGTCATACTGCGGTGGTGAAAGTACATGTGGACGGACAATCAGCGATAGCGGTAGCCCAAGGCGACGGTCCCGTACACGCCCTTGATAAGGCCCTGCGTAAAGTCCTGGAAGGATTCTATCCGTCCTTGAATGGAATGCACCTCACGGATTACAAGGTCCGTGTGCTTGATTCCCGTAGCGCGACCGCAGCTCAAGTACGGGTTCTCATAGAAACAACCGATGGCAGCACGAACTGGTCGACAGTCGGGGTATCTGCCGATATCATCGATGCCAGTTGGATGGCATTGGTTGATTCGATTGAATACAAATTAATGAAAGAGGGAGTGGCTGCTCCCGTCGATTCACATCAAGGAGCAAATGCATGAGCATGACAATGACACAGAAAATCCTGGCAGAACATGCTGGATTGCCACAAGTCCATCCTGGGCAATTGGTGATGGCCGATGTCGATCTAGTGTTGGGCAATGACATCACATCCCCGGTAGCGATAAAAGAATTCGCGAAATTCAATCTCGATAAGGTGTTCGACAAAAGCAAAGTCGCGTTGGTCCCGGATCACTTTACACCCAATAAGGATATCAAAGCTGCCCAGCAATGCAAGTGCATGCGACAGTTCGCCCATGATTTTGATATCGAACACTATTTTGAAGTGGGTCAGATGGGAATCGAACATGCATTGCTTCCGGAACAGGGCTTGGTGAACGCAGGGGACCTGATTATCGGTGCCGATAGTCATACCTGCACGTACGGAGCCCTGGGAGCGTTTTCAACCGGTGTCGGCAGCACAGATATGGCAGCCGCGATGGCAACGGGCAAGCTATGGTTCAAAATCCCACAAGCTATTCGCTTTAATCTGACAGGTACATTTACCCGATGGGTATCGGGAAAGGACCTGGTGCTTCACATCATCGGCATGATCGGTGTCGACGGTGCCCTGTACAAGTCAATTGAATTCTGTGGCACAGGAGTGGCCTCCACCACGATGGATGACAGGTTCACCGTGTGCAACATGGCTATTGAAGCCGGTGCGAAAAATGGAATATTCCCGGTCGACGCGGTTGCCCTGGAGTATGTGGCTTCACATTGCAAGCGGCTCCCCAAGGTGTATGAAGCTGACAGCGATGCCGAGTATGAGAGGACTGTCGATATCGATCTTGGAGCTATCAGACCGACAGTTGCGTTCCCCCACCTACCGGAAAATGCAAAAACTATCGATGAGGTTGGAAACGTGCCGATTGACCAAGTGGTGATCGGTTCTTGTACCAATGGCCGGATAAGCGATCTTAGGGTGGCAGCTCAACTGTTGAAAGGCCGTAAGGTTGCCAAAGGAGTGAGGACCATCATATTCCCTGCCACCCAACAAATCTATCTGCAGGCCATGGAAGAGGGATTGTTAAGAATTTTTGTTGAAGCAGGGGCGGTGGTGAGCACACCGACATGCGGCCCATGCCTTGGCGGACATATGGGAATTTTGGCTGAGGGAGAACGGGCTGTCGCGACCACCAATAGGAATTTTGTAGGTCGAATGGGACATGTTCAAAGTGAAGTGTATCTGGCAAGCCCGGCAGTGGCCGCCGCTTCGGCCTTGACCGGCAGGATAGCCAATCCCGAAGAGATAGGAGTCAATTAAGATGAAAGCACACGGAACAGTTTTTCGCTATAAAGATAATGTGGATACGGATGTGATCATCCCGGCACGGTATCTCAACACCTCCGACGCCGCCGAATTGGCTTCGCACTGCATGGAAGATATCGACCCGACGTTCATCAAGAGGGTCAAAGCGGGGGACATCATTGTGGCCGATAAGAATTTCGGTTGCGGTTCTTCTCGTGAACATGCCCCGCTGGCGATAAAAACAGCAAAGATCAGTTGTGTTATCGCTTCATCCTTTGCCCGAATTTTCTATCGTAATTCAATCAATATCGGACTACCCATTCTCGAATGTCCCGAAGCTGTAAAGGGAATCAGGGATGGCGATACGGTAGAGGTCGATTTTACTAGCGGATTGATCAGCAATCTCACGACAAACGAAAGTTGGAAAGCAGAAGCATTTCCTCCGTTTATCCAAAAAATGATCGAAGCAGAAGGGTTGGTACAGTATCTGAAGAAGGAGATGGCGAAATGAAATTGAAGATTGCGGTTATTCCCGGTGACGGGATCGGCCCCGATATCGTGGCCGAAGGAATCAAAGTACTCGGTGAAGTCGCCAAAAAGTTTAACCATACGCTTGATTTCTCGTTTTACCTCGCCGGAGGAGTGGCTATCGATTCGGTTGGCGAACCGTTGCCAGAATCTACCCTGCTCGGATGTGCCGATGCCCAGGCTGTCTTGTTAGGTTCCGTTGGCGGTCCGAAGTGGGATGACCTGAAAGGCGATATGCGTCCTGAAAAAGCATTGCTCGGGTTGCGTGGAGGGTTGAAATTATTCTGTAATTTACGACCTGCGATCCTCTATCGGCAGCTTTCAGAAGCCTGTCCGTTAAAAGATCACATCATCGAAGGCGGCCTTGATTTGATGGTGGTCCGAGAGCTCACCGGCGGAATCTATTTCGGTGATCGCGGAAGAAATGAAAATGGAACTCGTGCGTATGATACGATGGCTTATTCAGAGCTGGAAGTTGAAAGAATTGCACGGAAAGCCTTTGAATTAGCAATGAAACGTAAGAAGAAACTGATGAGTGTTGACAAGGCAAATATCCTTGAATCGAGCAGGTTGTGGCGTTCGGTAGTCAACCGTGTGGCAACGGAGTATCCGCTAGTTACCGTCAGCCATATGTATGTTGATAACGCAGCGATGCAATTGGTCAGAAATCCCAAGCAATTTGATGTGATCGTAACTACCAATATGTTTGGAGATATCCTCAGCGACGAGGCAAGCATGATCACCGGAAGCATCGGCATGTTGCCGTCGGCAAGCCTTCGTGAAGACTCCTTCGGCATGTACGAACCGATTCACGGATCCGCTCCCGATATAGCGGGGCAGGACAAAGCGAATCCCATCGCAACAATTCTTTCGGTTGCCATGATGCTTCGTCACAGCTTTAATTTGGAAGAAGAAGCTGCCGTTATCGAGACTGCAATAAGTAAAGTGCTTGACGATGGTTATAGGACACTGGACATAATGAGTTCACAGATGCATCCGGTTGGAACAAAAGAAATGGGATCATTGATTGCTCAGGCCATCTGAGATGGTTAAAAGGAGAGAAGTATGAGCGGACAATTAGTATATTTGGATGGACAATTCGTACCGGTTGAGCAAGCAAAGATTTCGGTATTCGACCATGCGGTTTTATATGGAGACGGCGTATTTGAAGGGATTCGTGCTTATCATGGCCAAGTATTCAAACTCAAAGATCACATCGACCGGTTTTTTGCCGGAGCTAATGCATTGTTTCTCCAACTTCCCTTCGACAAAAAGGGAATGACTGAAGTCGTGCTGGATTCCTGCAGGAAAAACAATATTTCTGATGGTTATGTCCGATTGGTGTGTACCCGTGGTGCTGACGGATTGGGATTGTATCCAAAACCAGAAGCACATAAGCCCCGTTTGTTCTGTATTGCCGGTCAGGTCGCCCTATACCCTGAAGAAGCTTATAGGCGTGGCCTGAACGTCATCACGAGCAGTTACAGAAGGAACAAGGCCACGATTATCGATCCGCAGATCAAGAGCCTGAATTATCTGAATAGCATCCTGGCTTCGATCGAAGCCCATCGCTATGGTGCCGATGAAGCTTTGATGCTCAACGATGATGGAATAGTGACCGAGTGTACCGGAGATAATGTCTTCATGGTGAAAGACGATGAAATCTTAACTCCTCCGGTATGGCTTGGCACACTGGACGGAATAACACGCCAATCAGTGATAAAAATTGCCCGAGAACTTGGATATGTCGTGAAAGAGGAACCGTTTACCCATTACAATTTACTAAATGCGGATGAAGCGTTCCTCACCGGAACCGCAGCTGAAATCATAGCCCTGACAGAATTGGACGGAAGAAAGATAGCCGGCGGGGTTGCAGGATCAGTGACGATGAAGCTGTTACAAGCATTCAGGGAGTATACGAAAAAACCTGAAAACGGAGCAAAGATATGAGAAGCGATGCGATGAAGAAAGGAGCCGTCCGTGCTCCCCATAGATCATTATTGAAAGCTTTGGGCCTTACCGATCGCGAGATCAACGCTCCGTTGATCGGTGTGGTGAATTCAGCCAACTCGATCATTCCCGGTCATGTCCATTTGAACCGAATTGTTGATGCGGTGAAAGCCGGAATCAGAACCGCGGGGGGAACTCCGATCGAATTTTCGGTTATCGGAGTCTGTGACGGTATTGCCATGGGCCATGTCGGCATGAAATATTCATTGGCAAGCCGTGAGTTGATCGCTGATTCCATCGAATCGATGGCGTTGGCTCACCCGTTTGACGCGTTGGTCATGGTACCGAATTGTGACAAAATCGTACCTGCGATGCTCATGGCCGCGGCACGGATTAACATCCCTACGGTGTTTGTCTCTGGCGGACCGATGCTTGCGGGTAAGAAGGACGGGAAAGCTATCAGTCTGTCGACGATGTTCGAAGCGGTTGGCAGTCATGCGGCGAAGATGATCGGGGACGAAGAGCTCCTTGCATTCGAGAACTCTGCCTGTCCGACGTGCGGTTCCTGCTCGGGCATGTTCACTGCCAACAGCATGAACTGTTTGACCGAAGCCTTGGGCATGGCACTTCCTGGAAACGGAACGATTCCAGCCGTGTATGCCGAGCGTGACCGATTGGCAAAAGAAGCCGGGTATGCGGTGATGGAAGTGCTCAAACACGATGTGAAGCCTTTGGATATCATGACCAGACAAGCTTTCAACAACGCTCTGGCAGTCGACATGGCACTGGGATGCAGTACGAACAGTATGTTGCATCTCCCTGCGATAGCCCATGAAGCCCATGTCGATCTCGATATCTTCATCGCCAATGAAATCAGTAGCAGGACTCCGAATTTGTGCCACTTGGCTCCTGCGGGTCACCATCATATCGAGGATCTGGACAGAGCGGGCGGTGTGATGGCCGTCATGACGGAATTAAGTAGTCTTGGTTTGATCGACAACAGTGCGAAGACAGTCTCTTGTACCACCATCGGAGATCAGATTGCCAAGTCGCGTAACAAAGATCATGACGTAATCAGACCTGCGAACAATCCCTACAGCGTGACCGGAGGAATCGCTGTGCTGAGCGGAAATCTCGCACCGGAAGGCGCGGTGGTAAAACGCTCTGCCGTGGATCCATCGATGCTCCATCATAAAGGACCGGCCAGAGTGTTTAACTCGGAAGAAGAAGTGAGCGATGCCATTCTCAAGGGTACGATTACTTCCGGTGATGTCATTGTCATTCGTTACGAAGGCCCTAAAGGAGGGCCTGGAATGCGCGAGATGCTAGGCCCGACGTCTGCGATCGCCGGGATGAACCTTGATAGATCGGTTGCCTTGATCACGGATGGCCGTTTCAGCGGGGCAACCAGAGGTGCTTCAATCGGACACGTTTCGCCGGAAGCAGCCGTCGGGGGTCCGATCGCGTTGGTAGAAGAAGGCGATATGATCGAGATCGATATTGAGAAAGGGAATCTCTCGTTGCTTGTGGATGAGAAAGAATTGGAGAAACGAAGGATTGCTTGGAAAGCACCGCAACCGAAGATAACGAAGGGATATTTGGCCCGTTATGCCAAACAGGTTACGAGTGCGGTACGCGGAGCTGTGTTCGCTGACTAAATACATGAGGTGACTATGAAGTTGAATGGATCAGAAATATTAATTGAATGTTTGATTGAGCAGCAAGTTGATACGGTATTCGGATTTCCCGGAGGAGCCGTACTCAATATCTATGATGCGTTGTACAAGTACCGGTCATCCATTCGTCACATACTTACCTCACATGAGCAAGGGGCCTCGCACGCTGCGGACGGATATGCCCGTTCTACTGGAAAGGTGGGCGTCTGCATTGCCACCAGCGGTCCGGGTGCTACCAATCTTGTGACCGGACTGGCAACAGCCTACATGGATTCGATCCCGATTGTCGCATTTACCGGCAATGTGACTACGGCATTGTTGGGTAAGGATAGTTTCCAGGAGGTCGATATAACAGGTATCACCATGCCGATCACCAAACATAATTATATCGTGAAGGATGTGCGAGAATTGGCTCCTACGATCAGAGAAGCCTTCAGGATAGCCAGATCGGGAAGGCCGGGGCCGGTGCTCATCGATGTTCCCAAGGATGTGAGCGCTGCAATCTGTGATTATGAGAAGGCGGACACCGACCCGATTATTCGTTTGAGACCGATGCAGAATGCTTTGGAAAAAACAATCAAGATGCTCAGGGAATCAGTAAGACCGATGCTCTATGTGGGTGGCGGTGTGATCAGGGCGAATGCTCAAGGTGAGCTTGCGAAGTTCATCGAATTGATCGATAGCCCGATGGGAGTGTCGTTCATGGGAACAGGAGCGGTAGCCTGCGATCATGTACGTTTTACAGGCATGATAGGAATGCACGGGACCAGGGTTTCCAATATCGCGGTAAATCGCTGTGACCTGTTACTCGTCATCGGGGCCCGGTTCAGTGATCGCGTTGTGAGCAAAGCCAGTGCGTTCGCTAAAAAAGCAAAGATTGTCCAGATTGACGTGGATCCCGCGGAGATCAATAAGAATATGCCGACACTACATCATGTCATCGGAGATATCAAGGAAGTGCTGGGCGAATTGAATACCATGCTCGAGCGTTCCCCAATCGTCCATACTTCTTGGATGGAGCAGATCGCATTGTGGAAACAAGAGTATCCGATAAAAGTCTCCGTTGAGAACAGACGCTCAAAGCAAGTCCTTCGCGCTTTGAACCAACTCCTGCCTGAAAATGCGATCATAGTAACCGAAGTCGGGCAACATCAGATGTGGACGGCCCAATTCTATTGTCACAATCCGAAGGGAAGATTTTTATCTTCAGGAGGATTGGGGACGATGGGGTATGGTACCGGAGCTGCCATCGGTGCACAAGTTGGCAATCTGGATAAAAGGGTTGTGAATGTAGCCGGAGATGGAAGTTTCAGGATGAACTGTAATGAATTGGCGACCATCGCTCGTTACAATCTTCCGATTATAATTCTATTGATGAACAACCATACTCTCGGCATGGTCCGTCAGTGGCAGACATTCTTTTATGAACACCGTTATTCGGAAACGACGCTCGATACCTCGGTTGATTGGATCAAGCTCGCCCAAGCCTACGGGATAAACGGTATGCATCTTGGAATAGATGATGATCCTGCCATGGTATTGAACGCTGCGATCTCACTTCATGCTCCGGTACTTGTTGATTGCGAAATACCGGTGGACAACAAAGTCTTTCCGATGGTAGCCCCCGGAGCTTCGATCGATGACATGATCGAGGATTCTCCCGAACAATAGTCAATCGGCATTGGCAGAAGTTTCACCCACATGGGAGACCGCCTCCCATGTGCGTTTGAGAATCGCGTTGGTATTTCCCTTGAAACGAGAGAGAATCATCGCATATACGATATCCACCACCATGAGTTGATTGATTCTAGATATCGTTGCACCCTGGCGGAATAGCGATTCGATATTCGGTACGAAAAGATTGATGTCAGAGCGCTTTGTTAAAGTGTTTCCTCCGATTCGCGTGATAGCGATCGTCGGGGTGAGGTTGTTTTTCGCCTCTTGAACGACTCGCAGGACTTTATTCGTTTCTCCAGAATAGGAAATGGCCACCAATGCGTCGTTTTCCTTTAATGCGCACGCTTGAACGATCTGCATGTCGGAATCGGGCGTGTAGATCGCCAAAAGTCCCAAACGGGCAAGTTTTTGTTGCAAATCCGTGCCCACGATTCCCGAAGCCCCGACACCGCAAATCACGATATGGCGGGCGGTGGCAATCGTTTCCACAGCTGCTTCCAGTGCGGTACGATCGATAACTTTGGCCAATCCTTCAATGCTTTCATGTGTAATTCCCACCATGGTCTTCACGATATCGTCAGTGGTCGTGGATTCGTCAAGTTCAATCAACAGCCTGTCTTCATGGGGTTTCTCAGTCGAAAACACCTCTTTTGCAAGATGCAATCGCAGATCGGAATACCCTTTGTACCCTATGCGGTTGGCGAACCTAATAATCGCTGCGGTACTCGTATTGGCTTTCTGAGCTAGTTTTGTGATGTTAAATCCAACCGCTTCCACGGGGTGATTGATCAGATATTCAGCCACTTTCCGTTCAGATGGTGACAATCCGGGAACATACTGCTTGATAAGGTACAGGCATCCTTCCATAGAACAACTATAGCATTGCTTTCATACCGCTGCAAATAGCTGTGGACAAATAATAATCCCCGGAGCAGATTGCAGTCCGGGGATTAATGTTTGTATGTCTTACCAACCGATGTGCGATTGTTACCATCGGTAAGACAATGTGACGAGGCACAAGTATCTCATTTACATGAGATATATCCGTGTGTTCCTCACTACGCCCTATTGTTCCAAGGGCTGCGACCCAAGCATCAAGGATGGATAACTGACATGTGCACGCCAATTATTGTTTTGTCGGATACTGTGTCTCGGCTAAGATAATGATGTCCGAGACTTTCACATTCAGCACCGAAGCAATCTTTTCCATCGTCTCGACTCTTGGAACGCATCTTCCGGATTCGATAAAGTATAGCTGACTTCTGGAAATCCCCGTTTGGGCGACGAGTTTGTCCTGTGAGAGTCCAGCTTTCATCCTCAAATCCCTAATCGCTTTTCCAACGTCCATGTTATGACAATAAAGCCGTTTTTAATTTCTGTAAATAGTTAGATGCAAAACCGGTACGATACTCTATTTAAATCTAATATATTGTCATGAAATATGACAATATATTAGGTAAATAATGTAATAAAGTAAGTTATAACACCACGAAATTTCCTTAGGATTTACCAGAGGTTTCTTAATTTATTTCTTTCAGTATATATTAATATTATTACCATTAAAGTAATTGTTGCATTGATAAGACGCTTTAATAAAAAAGAGCTTGAATATGTCTTACGAACATACTACATAGTGAGTACATTCCTTACTTATTTCTTCTTCTTTCCAATCTCTGTTTCCTCCTCCGGTTCGAAGTATGCAGGATCGTTTTTGATGATACGCTGAAGCACGTCATTCATTTGGGTAGCCGTATCCACGATGTATTTGCCGACCATGCTTTTTGCTTTTAACGTGCGGGTTCCCAACGGAATGCCGATCGCTTCATTCGGTTTTGCCAAACTGATATTCAAGTCAACCTTTTCGATGATACGTTTGTCTTCGGCGTACCGTATGTCTACGCTACTTGCTTCTATGTCTTCGCATGCGATGATGGTCACGGTTTGGTTATCCGCATACGATACCATCCGTTTCTTCGTGTCGACACAAATCAGATACATCTGATCGTTATCGGTTACCAGCGGATAGGTCCTATCGAAATGCAGTTCGTGTTTCTCCATCATATCGATGGTCCGATCTCGAAGATCTACTAACAACTGATTATATTTTTGTGCGGATTTTTGTTTGTTTTTCTTCATTCGGTATAGCAATGTCATATTTCCAGCAGTGATGAGGATTGCTACCGCAATCATCACGTACATCGTCGGTGTCATGGCTCCTCCACAAAATTCGGATAGGCCATTCTACCAATCTTAAAGACTTTTTGTCGAGTTATTACACCATAGTAATGGCAATCTAAGCTCGACACGCGTGTTCTTACCGGTATAATACTACTACAAGGAGCATTGCGATGAGCCACATTACATTGATCCATACGGTAAGAACCCTTATCGACAGCTTTGAACGACAGATGCGAGAGTACATCGGTAGTGATATTGAAATCTCACATATTCTTGATGAATATCTTCTTGCGGATACCCTGGCAAAAGGTTATTTTTCAGATATTAATTTCAAACGATTGCAAAACGACATTGATAACGCACTTATGGCAGATTCGGATGTGATTGTCGTGACTTGTTCGACACTGACACCTGCCGTGACTCGGATAAGGCCCACCATCTCGGTACCGTTGGTAGCTATCGATGATGCCATGTGCCAAAAAGCGGCTCTGCAAGGTAGCAATATCGCAATCATGGCGACTTCGGAAAGCACCTTCGGTCCCACGATGGATAAAATAGAACAGAATGCGGCAGGTTTGAATAAACACGTGACAATGCAACCGTACTTATGTGCCGGAGCTCGAAACGCGATGGCACAGGGTGATGCTGAGCTTCACGACATCCTGATCGTTGAAACGGCAAAAATGATTCAAGATTGTGATCTTATCGTCCTTTCCCAAGCATCGATGGCTCATATGGAGCATCGGGTCGCATCGATATGCAATCGTGTCGTAGTAAGCAGTCCGTCACTCTGTATCGCTGAGGTACAATCATTGCTCGACAATGATGGAAGTGAGAAATTTCAAAACGGTTAAGGCATCCGGCGGGCAACCGTATGCCGAGTGGGCGAACAACCGCGTGCAATGACCGATTCCGATACCGTCGCTGGCGATATGCTTGAATTCTTGTCCGATACTTATCTTGGCCTGCAATTTGGAAAGTAAGTGTTGCTCGTCGAGCCGGGCCAACGCATGGACAAGGTTGCCCGTGCAAGCACTGCATGCAGAACGTTCATCGACATGTTGCAGCAACTGTCTGGCACGCCCGATCGGTCTCGAGTAGTTGTTAATCTCATCCTTGTTCAGATAAACGATATTGGCTTTTGTAATATCGGCAGAACCAACCCCAAACTGTTCAGCCAGAGCGATGTACGAAATATCTTTGATGTCAAAACCTAATAGGCGTGCTCCGTGTGCATCGATAAGGACGCTATCGCGACCTATCATCATCCTATTGGTGGCAACAGGATTGCCTCCTTCTTCAAAATCAAGATCACCGTTTAGGCTATCAACGATAACCACATTTGCACAACGGATACTGTTCAAGGTCGCTATCGGCGTGTGCAAGCCCATCGAATGAAATTGACGTTTTGATCTATCGGAAAGACACCCTTTCATATTCTTCAGAGCACATGTCATGTGCGTCTGACAGTGGCCTTTGAGCACCGGGATGTTGATGAGGAAATCGCAGTCCATAATTGTCTTGGATATTTCCATCCGGATGCCATGTTTGTTCATAATCTGGTACGTATCGCGTTTGACGTCTATTAATGGGATATCGGTATTCTTTGAAAGCTCTTCGTAGCCATTGACGCAGAAAGCGCGGCGGGTATCATCCCCGACCCAAGCACTTTCTGCGATCGACAGGTGTGTGAAGCCGTGGGCTAACAGATATTCCACGATTGTCTGGACAATTTCGACGTGCGTTGTCGCGCCTTCGCCGGAGTTCTTGGCAACGACGAGATTAGGTTTTATTACAATATGGGCATCGCGGTTGGAAACCATATTCTTTAGATCGGCGTGTTCGATTAAAGACCGTGTCATCGTTCTCGCATCAGAACCATAGATGATCGCGATATCATGAGAATCGAGGGCCATACGGTATCTCTTTACAACCGGAGCGCATGATTAAGTTATAGAGCACACGTTTGCCAGCTTCTTTATCTCCGGTTCGCAGCAAACGAGTGATCATTCCATGGTAATCAATAATAGCATATGTATTATTTTCAGTAAAATTCTTAGAATTCCCGGGCAGTTTTCTTTTGCATCAAGTCTCATACGCTTCCAAAAGATGTTTGACTCAAGAACCGGTAACCATCATGTGGTGAAAAAGGTTCTCACTTTCAGACAGCGCACCGTGATCGACAGTACTAAGGAAACAATACCGAGATCGTCAGTTTCGATTGACATGAAATATGCATGATAGTACCATCTCGTATACGAAATAAATTCATCAGAATCGTGTAAGCCACACTCGTCATATCATCTGGCCGGGGGGCTTTCGGAGGAACACATGCGCCTGGACAACCCGTTCGGAACCAAGTACGGTACATTGGAATTACCCGATCATACCAACGTCATTTCACTGAAAGAGCTGATCCGATTAGCAGATCCGCCCCAAGCTATCGATGATGCGCTACACCATCCTGTTGGCTGTCCGTCGTTGATGATGATCGCAGAAGGCAAGATGAAGCAGTGTCTTGAACAAAAGGGTAGGCGTGCCACCGCAACGATAATAATCTCGGATAACACACGTCCCGTTCCATACAAGGGAGACGAAGGAATCCTTTTCCCGATTGTGAATATTTTACTTAAACAAGGGTATGCCGCATCTGAAATTACCATACTGATAGCTACGGGAACCCATCGGCCGCTAAAGGATGAAGAGATTCGCAACATGCTCGATCCGAGAATCTTAGCGCTTCCATTGCCTGTTACAAACCATAACTGCAAGGATGAGTCGATGCTGACCGGTATCGGGACAACAAGCAGGGGCATGGATATTGTGTTGAACAGATTGTTTGTGGAAGCAGATTTGAAGATTGCCACGGGATTGGTTGAAAGTCATTTCATGGCAGGTGCTTCGGGCGGTAGAAAAGCAGTCTGTCCGGGTATTATCGGTGAGAAAGGAACTTATGTCTTTCATAGTGCTGAATTGATGGCTGATCCTGAATCAAGAGATTTAAATCTCGAAAACAATCCCGTACATCAAGAAGCCTTGGAAGTGGCTAAGGCCGCCAAAGTTGATTTTATAGTCAATGTCACTGTCGATCATGCCTTCCACCTTACCGGAGTTTTCGCGGGAGAATTGCAAAAAGCTCACGAAGCTGCGGTGAAACACATCAAGAATGATGTGCAAGTCGCTGCCAACGCAACAGATGTAGTGATTACCCATGCAGGGTTCGTAGGAATCAATCATTATCAAAGTGCAAAATGTGCAGTTGCCTCGATGGGAATATTGAAGAAAGGCGGTTACCTTATCATCATTGCAGATCTGACCGATAGCGCTGATCCGATAGGATCGGTGAACTATCGGACGAATCTGTCCCTTCTCACTATCATTGGCCCTCAAGCTTACAAACACATGATATGCTCTGATTCTTGGACTTTTATTCCCGAACAGTGGCAGGTACAACAATGGGCTAAGGTGTTTGATAAAATAGGGATGGATCATCTCTATTTTTATGCTCCCCAGGTTGATGATAAGGATTGGCAGCAATTGCCAGGAATCAATGGCAAGTCGTTTATCGCAAGCGGTGATAAGAGTGACCACTATTCAGAAATGATCCGAGGAGCTTTACAAGATATTGCCAGGCGTGAAGGTTCAACCATAGAGGATATGAGTATCAGTTGGATCGGCGATGGACCGTATGTGATTCCGATCGCCGATTAATTCAGACACCGATGGGTAATCCAATCAGGTTCAATACTACTGTAATCACCCCACATCCGAGAATCATTGCCAGTGGATTCAATTTGCGTATCCGGATCACGATAAATCCGAGGATAAATACTATCAGGGCGTAGAGTTTGATATTGTCCAACGATGAAGGAAATTCTTTATTCCCGAATAATACGGTGAATAAAATCGATAATCCGGCTGATGCGATCAAAGCGACCACCGCTGGCCGTAGTCCGCTGAGAGCTCCTTGCATCACACGCATACTCCGATACTTGAAATAGAACCAGGCGAGGAACATGACGATAATCAAAGCCGGCAGGACGTCTGAAACTGTGGCGACAATAGAGCCCAACGGTCCCGCTAGGCGAGTTCCTATAAACGATGCGGCGTTGAGCGCTATCGGTCCGGGAGTCATTTGGGAAATGGTGAGCACATCGGTGAATTCTTGCAGTGTTAGCCAGCCGCGAATATCAACGACTTGGTTTTGAATCAGCGGGAGAGCGGCATAACCGCCACCGAAACTTAAAATTCCGATTTGGAAGAAACTCCAGAACAATTCGAAATAAATCATTTTGAATCTCCTTTTGAAGCAAGAAGATATGTTGTAGCGATCCCGATGAGAGCACTGCCGAGGATTACGAAGACGATATTAACACCTACTACGTAAGCAACGATGAATGCGATGAACATCATTGCGATAGGGATGGCTTTTTTCTTCACGAAAATTGCCTTTCCCATACTCACCACGGCGTCAAGGATCACGATGGCTACTCCGATACTCATACCGTAAAACAATGTGCGAATAATTACATTGTCCTTTATCGCTCCATAGATGTATGAAAGGATGGTGAGGCTGATCATCGGTGGCAAGATCGTCCCCAGTACGGTAACGAGCGCTCCCAATACACCGGCAAGCTTGTAGCCGATGAGGATCGATGTATTCACGGCAATCACCCCCGGGGCTGCTTGCCCGATGGCTATCATATCCAGCATTTCATGCTCTTCAATCCATTTATACTTTTCAACGAATAACTTTCTCATCAACGGTACGATCACATACCCGCCGCCGATGGTGAAGGCACTCAGAGTGAACGTTGATCTGAACAATATCCAGAGGAGTTTTGCTCCTTTCGCAATAGTATGTTGTTCTTCCATGTGGCCTACCTTATTATAATCATCTGATAAATCTGAAGAAATTTAAAATGCTGATGACAATAATAATTGCCATCACAGCGCTGAACAGATAGTCAACACCTTTCAGCGAAAGGCGCTTCGTGAGCCAAGAACCGATCAGGCCGCCTCCGATACCACCTGTTACCATCACTGCAAGAAGTAACGGATCGAATTCCGGTATGGTTTTTTGGATAAATGTCATCAAAAGATTGGCTGCCTGCGAAAACAGAATCACGTAGATTGAATTTAACGCAGCTTTCTTTGAATCCATCGCAAAGAAGAGGTAGAGGACGGCGATATTGATAGGCCCTCCGCCGATTCCGAGAAATGATGCGAGACCGCCAAGCATGAGGCCAATAAAACCGGTGAACACGACATGTTCATGTTTGGCAGGTCTGACGTGACTTTTAAAAAGAGTGAATATCAGGACCAGTACGGTCAGGATGGTGAGTACCACATATTGTGTAGCTCCTACGAGTCTGTCGTTACCGAACCCTGCTTTCAATACATCGAAGAGTTGTTTTCCTGCCAGCCCTCCGACAATTCCTCCGATTGCAAGGGTAGTGCTTGTCTTTTTTTCAAGGACTATCCCGGAATTGCGATTTCTAAGCAAAGTGACCGCAGTCATTGAAAAAACGGTAAAACTAGTGAGGAAATTAATCGTCGATACGGAATATGAACCGAATGTATCCATGACGGGTTTGATGATCACACCGCCACCGATACCGCTGACTGCTCCGACAATTGAAGCTGCAAGACACACTAAAAAGATTACGAAGGTCATGATTTCATCCTATCAGAATTGATACTTCAGTGGAACGTCAAAAAGGCAATAATAGACGTAGTATTGAACCAAAGTACGAGTTGCCAATATACTCTCAATATGGAAATGAGAAAACCCCTTTCATTCCTTCTGGTTAAGCCAGCAGGCCCTGATTGTAATTTAGCATGTAAGTATTGTTTCTATTCTTGCAAAGATGAATACTTTGGTTCCGGCACTCGTCATAGGATGTCGTTTGATACGTTGGAGATCATGATCCGCCAGGCATTGGGTCGACCAGGTGCAGCAATGTCTTTTGGGTGGCAAGGCGGAGAACCCACATTGGCAGGTTTGGATTTCTTTAAACAGGCAGTCGAACTGCAGACGCAATACGGCAAAGGGATGCGAGTTTCAAACTCATTACAGACAAATGGTATCCTGATCGATCAAGGTTGGATCGATTTTCTTAAGAAATATTCATTCCTCATAGGTCTTTCGATAGACGGCCCTGAGCATGTGCACGATCACTACCGTCTTGATTTTGCAGGAAAAGGATCTCACCATAAAGTTGAGCAGGTTGCTAAAGAGATGTTGGCCAACGATGTGGCGGTCAATGCGATATCGGTGGTCAACAATTACTCGGCACAATACGGAAAGGAAACCTATGAATATCTGAAATCCCTCGGCTTTACCTATCTGCAGTTCATTCCCTGTGTAGAAACTGACCCCACGGGGAAACGCCAGGCTGCTGATTTCTCGGTGACGCCGCAACAATACGGGAAGTTCCTTTGTGATGTGTTTGACTTGTGGGAAAAAGATGTACGAAACGGAGTTCCGACGATTTCAATCCGTGGATTCGACAATTATCTTGGAATGTATCTTGGGTATGAAAG
>JAAYIV010000175.1 GCA_012523305.1 Spirochaetales bacterium | reverse complement strand
TGTTTATAGCCATTCTTCCTTGCAAGATGGTATCAGACATACGGTACGATGCTTAATGTGATTTTTAAAGACTTTATATCAGTACTGTCACATCTACTTGATATTCATAACAATAATTAACAATTTTATTTATTCATTTGTCAGGATTCATGTCATATTTTATGATATTTATATACATTCCTACATCATTAACAGCCCATCAGATGATCGGGCAGCAAGGAGGTTTTTACTATGAAGAAGCGCAAACATCCGGTACTCTTTTTGTTTGTTCTTTTATGTGTTCTTTTCAGTTGCACACTGGATCAACAACCGACTGCAGATAACAACGACACGACAAATAACAACCCTACCAATTCATCTGTTGCCCGGGTGACCGGAGTCATCAAGGATAGCAACGGAACACCGATGTTGGGAGTGGTGATTGTGGCGACTGACGCTACGACTGGTAGAACCTACTCTGCCGATACCGGAACAACCGGGACTTTTACGTTGCATGTTCCCAAAGGGAATCCCATGATTTATGCGATAATTGACGAAGAAGGCAAAGCCTGCGGCGTGTTGTGCGGTACCCTTCCTTCTGGAACTTCATCAAGAGACGTGTCAAATCCGGTTGTATCCACCGGAATAAAAGTGAATGCTGACGTGGCACTCGGCGATATTGAGATTCCTAATACTCCTGGAATGATCGATATGACAAACAAGGCCGAACTCGACGCGGAAATCGTTGCCAAGATTGACGCTACCACATCAGAACTGATTGGGTTCACCGGTGGTGCCGAACATGGAAAAGGAGATACATTACAGGTTGATGGCGGACTCTTTACTGATTCGGTGTTCGACCCTTTTGGGGGGAAGGCCGACTTGGATGGGGATGGTCTTCCAAATGTCATCGATGCCGACGATGACGGAGATGGAATTGTCGATGATTGGGACACATCACCGTATGGGAGTGAAGCTGAAAGTGATATCCCCGAAGCCTCGCCAGTAGAATTCACATTGGGCTTTTTACTCGATATCAGAGAGAACTCGGGCGTCAACTCGTACCTGAGCGCGACGACAATAACTGAGAAAGAGGCAGCATTGCAACGTGACATGCGCCTGGATATCAAACTAAATTTCAGAGATACGACTGCATTTTCAAATGCCCGATCGGTAAAAATCTATCTCCCTAGTTCGCCTCCTTATGCGGAACATCTTGAAGCTGTTGAATTCAGTTCTGATTCAGATCCGGAAGCTTCAGGTTTCGCTACCTATTACTTTGCTGACGGGAGCTCAATAAAACCAAGCACTGCGTCAATTCCCTGGTCGAATTTTGAAACTGACGGAACCGATGGGGGTTACAATATTCCAAGGCATTTGAACGATCAAAACACCTATGCTATCTCCCTAAAAATCCCTTCTAATTTTCACGACTTGTTCGAAGTCGGTGATGTGTTCACCGTTGAAATCACCTATGCAGATGGAAGTGTCGCGTTGTATAGCCAAATGCTCAATTACGTGTATGGTAATGTAACCCACTTTACGAGCATCGCTGTAACCAACACCGCCACACCTCCAATGACCTTGGATGCCTACACTGACTTGAGTTTCAGTTCAAACACTCCCAATGAGATCGGTTATGAAAGCACCGACACGCATGTTCATTTCCTCTTTACGCCCCCGAAGGATGAACGCGACGCTTTTATCATCCCCGATGAATCGGAAGAATATGACATCGGATTCAGAATAGAATTACGTAATCGTCCCGAGCCTGTTTCCGGAAGTTCATCGCGTGGTAAAGCTCGTTCTGTAGGTACGTGGAATCAAAATCGTTATGATGACGTGTTGTCAAATGTAGAGAAGATTGAAGTATCAACAGATGAGATTTATTTTATCGGGACTGTACCGTTGGACACAATCAAAAACCTGGTTGATTTGGAAGATCTTCCCGATGATGGGAAAAGCGATATGTTTGACATGGAATATTTCTTGAATGTAACGGAAGACAGTTATATCAAGAATCAACTCACATTCAAAGCCAGTGACTCGCCAATGATATGATTAATGACAGCCATCTTGTGATTATTTCGCGAGATGGCTTTTGGGTGTGTATCTTCACAGGCCGAGCGTATCCACGACCTCCACTACCGAGACGATTGAATCACTCACCTTGAAACGAATTTCATAACGGGCAAATTCCATCCCATAGATTCGATCAGGATCGCTTTGGTAAGCCGGTCTGGGATCTTGTCGCAGTAGTTCAATCACTGGAGATCTATGTTCACACGGAAGCATGACCAATAGATTTTCAGGAAAATTTACGCTTAGAATCTTTTGTGGAGTATCAAGAACAAATCCATCTGCCGCATCCTGATGACAATCTGTGTAGCGGATATAGGGTTTGATATCGTATATGGGAGTGTTGTCCAATATATCCGCTCCGGATACGTGGAGGATGGGGCCTTTTTCTCTGGTGAGTTCAATAGATTCAAGCTTGACACTTGAAAGCCCCAACGAATTAGGCCTATTCGGACTTCGAGAAGCAAACACTCCTACCCTTTTGGATCCTCCCAATCTCGGTGGACGGACAGTCATAGACTCAAAAGTCTTTTTAGATTGATGAAAATCCCAGATCAACCAAAGATGGGTAAATCGTTCCAATCCTTTGATGGCGCTTGGATCTCTAAAGTCGGGGGTAAAGATTATCGTGGCTTTCACACTGGGAACAATACCGCTTTGTCGAGGAATACCGAATTTAGACGCGAATGGGCTATGTATTGCTGCTATGGGTGTAATTGTTCTCTTCTCTGTACATTCAGATGCAAATGTTGCCATGTTATTCATCCATACATATAAATATCGTTATAGTCAGATCATAACACAGAAAAACAACCTCTAACACGAGCAGTCATTGGAACTTTATTCTTCCCACAATTGTCACATCAATTTCAATTATAGCAATATTAAAGGTAGTATAAAATTATGACAATAATACTGTAAAGACCTTGCACTAACGTCATAATTACGTACAATTACATATCATTATGAGGGAGAACTATATGATCACAATCAAAAAAGTTGCTTCACGAAAGGATTTGAATCAATTTCTCCAATTTTCTATAGAATTGTATAAAGATAATCCCTATTACATACCCTGCCTTTTATTTGATGAGAAATGGAACCTCGATTCCAAAAAAAACCCGGCATATGATTTTGTCGAAACCGTGTTGTTCTTAGCGTATAAAGAAGGAAAAATCGTCGGAAGGATCGGTGGTTTGATAAATCATAAACTCAATGCAATGAAAAACATGCATCAGGCGAGATTTCACCGGTTCGATGTGATTGACGATATCGAAGTGACAAAAGAATTGGTTGAAGCCGTGTCAGTATGGGCGAAAGAGAAAGGCATGGATACCCTCATCGGACCCATCGGGTTCTCTGATTTGGACAAACAAGGCCTTTTGATTGAAGGATTCGATCAACCGGGGATGTTCATCACCTTGTACAACCATCCCTATTACAAAGATCATCTGGAGCAGCTTGGATTTGAAAAGGATATCGATTGGATCGAATTCAAGATCACAGTTCCAGAAAAGGTAGATGAACGGATAGAACGGATTTGCGATATTGCCCAAAATCGCCACGGGTACAGATTGCTTTCATACAAGCGGAAAAAGGACGTGATTCCGTATGTCCGCAAGATGTTCCGGATGTACAACGACTCTTTTGCGAACCTATATGGGTTCTGTCCGTTGACCGATGCCCAAATCGAGATGGCTATCAAGCAATTCGTGAGCCTGGTATCCTTGGAGTATGTATTGATAGTAGTGGATAAGCAAGATGAAGTCCTTGGCTTCGGTTTGATGGTCCCATCCTTAGCTCAAGCAGTGAAAGCATCAAAAGGAAAACTCTTCCCTCTTGGTTGGCTGAGAATCATGAGAGCTTTGAAAACTCATACCATCTTGGACATGTATATCATTGCGGTAAAACCCGAGTATTTAGGCAGGGGCGTCAATGCGGTCATTATGAATGAAGGGATAAAGAGGGCGATTGCCAATCATGTTCAGTTTGCTGAAACAGGTCCCGAGCTTGAAGACAATATGAATGTACAGACCCAATGGAAATCATTTGAACATGTGCAACATAAACGAAGGCGATGTTATAAGAAGAG
>JAAYIV010000030.1 GCA_012523305.1 Spirochaetales bacterium | reverse complement strand
TCAGTCCATCATCACCGGTACTTTCATACCCAACATCCACTCTATCCATTACACGTTAACTCCCAACTAAATTATGAAATGAAAGTAATTAATATCTTAAACAGATTCTTTAGTATAACCCCCATAACGAAAAAGAACAATTCTAAGATATCAAGGATATTCAAAATATTTTTGCCTTCGCCTTGAAAGTACAATTTTATTATACATACAATCTTTCACAATTCATACTCCTACCAAAAAATGCTTATGTAAAAATCCTCATATATAACAATCAATTATACTGTAGCATTGTTACCGAATTTTGAATAAGCGGTATAGTTTTACATACTTTTGGTAACAAATTGGCAAAAAATTTATGTGCAGAGTCAATCGAGGTAGCTTTCTAGCTATCCCGATTGTCGCTCTGTTTAAGTTTTGTCATTCCACGCCAAACTTGAATACAGTTTTGTGTTTGTATTGTTCACCCGGTTCTTGGATGCAATTAGGAAAGTTCGGATGGTTCATCGCATTGGGGAAGTGTTCGGTTTCCAGGCAGAATCCACCGTGTTTGTTGTAGGCGTGGCCTTCTCTTCCGATGTCTTTTCCTTCGAGGAAGTTTCCTGAATAGAATTGCACTCCTGGCATTGTCGTGAATACTTCCATCGTCCTACCGGAAACAGGATCCCATACTTTCGCACATCTTCGTAAGCTATCGGAGGTGTCGGTGATCACCATGCAGTGATCATATCCACCTTCTGTCTTGGCTATTTCTTTACCGATCTCTTTCATTTCTGTGAAATCGAATGGAGTATGTCGTACCTGTTTGATTTCGCCTGACGGAATGAGGGTTTTGTTGTTTACCGGTACATATCTGTCACAATCGAGTTGCAACTGGTGGGATAAGATGTCTCCTTTGCCATTAAGGTTGAAATAAGCATGGTTGGTGAGGTTAATCGGGCATTTTTTGTCACAAGTGGCAATGAATGTGATTTCAAGTTTCCCACTAGGTTTCAGCACATAATCCACATACGCACGCATGTGCCCGGGAAAGCCCATTTCTCCATCGGGGCTGTAAAGAGAAAAATGAACACCGGGAGCTCCGTCAGCTTCTGTTGTCAGGGCTGTCCAATTGCGTTTGTCAAACCCGATTGTTCCTCCATGCAAAGCATTTATGCCCTTCTCATTGCATGGGATGTGATACGCTACCCCATTTATCTTAAATGTTCCCTTGTCGATTCTATTGGCGAATCTTCCGACCGTCGCCCCATAAAATGCCGTATTGTTAAGGTAACTGTCCACATCATCAAATCCGAGCACCACATTGCCCGGTGTTCCGTGCTTGTCAGGAGCGACCATCTTCACCCATGTTGCTCCGTATGAACTTACCTGTGCTTCATATTGACCGATCTTTAAGGTATAAAGGGTTGCCTCTTCTTTGTTGGGCAATATGCCATGCACTGTCTTAGTAACCATCATCTGTCCTCCTCATGTAGTTATAATAAAGCTGTTTTTCTGTTGGTGCTAGGATAAACTCAATAACTTTACGATCGAATCCCACAGGGCTTCATCAACATCGATTCCATTGGCAAGATGCTCTGCCCTTTGTCGTATGGTTCGTTCACCGGGAACACGAAATTCTTCTTGATGTACCGTACTTTTCTTTTTCAGATCTTC
>JAAYIV010000174.1 GCA_012523305.1 Spirochaetales bacterium | reverse complement strand
CCATATTTACATAGATGAAACACATGATGTGGTAAGTGCAATCCGATCTTGTGCGTGCAACACTCTGTTTTGTCATCTGGTCTCCTGTTTTCAGTTCTGATATGTTGTGAGCCGCAATAAAACTGTATCAAGGGAAGCTTTTTTGTTCGTAATAGTGATCATCGATATCTAGCTGCGATGTACCTGAGCCCATCACACGTCTGATTGAGAGAAAGATTGAAAGAATATTTTTCTTTATACCTCGATTATCGGGAATAGCACAAATACACGAAAAATCATTTTATTGTGAGCAAATGGCATCTATAGGATAAGGCCATACATAAATCCTGCGATTGTTGAAAAGAAGACTACCAATAGTACATACACAAGGGTTTTCTTCATCCCGAGTTCATTGCCGATGACCAACATTGATGGTAAAGACAGGCTGGGGCCCGCTAGAAGCAGAGCCACGGCAGGTCCTTCACCCATCCCGGCTCCCAACAAGCCTTGTACAATGGGAATTTCAGTTAAAGTTGCAAAATACATGAAAGTTCCTGATATGGCAGCGAAAAAGTTGGCGAATAAAGAATTCCCTCCGACAAGCGTTTCAATCCAACCAGAGGGAATCAATGCTTCAAATCCAGGCCTTCCAAGTAAAAATCCTGCAATCAATACACCGCTAAAAAGTAATGGAAGTATTTGCAAAGCGAAGTCTCTTGTTGCCAGGATCCACTCTCCAAGCTCACTTCTTGAAAACCATCGAATTAAAATATAGATCAAAAGAAGTGCGAAACTACCTGAAATCCAATACTTAAAATTAAATATTCCATCCCATAACAAACTAACCCCATCTGATGGAGCCCAATTAAGGAACACCAGGATACCAATCATTGAAACCATAAACATGATCATCTGTGGTAATGAACGAACGACGTAATCTGCAGAGGGAGTTTTGAAAAGTCGTTCATCTGCCAAACGTTTCTCATCTTCCTTCTTAAATATTTTTTGCATTATAAGTCCAATGAGAAATGCAATCAGTATGGAAACCACCATGCGTGTCACACCCATACGCCAACCAAATACTTTATAAGATAAAATAATCGCTAAAATATTGATTGCTGGCCCTGAGTAGAGAAATGAGACCGCGGGACCCAAACCCGCACCCTTCTTATAAATACCCTTGAAAATCGGAAGTACGGTGCATGAACACACTGCCAGTATCGACCCTGATACTGAAGCTACCGAATAGGCTACCACTTTGTTGGCTTTCGGACCTAAATATTTCATTACTGCTTGTTGATTTAAAAAAACTACTATGGCTCCTGCTATGAACATTGCAGGAACTACACACAATAAGACATGTTCGTGGGCATAATCGGCCAACATGAAGAAAGCTTCCTGAATTGCACCGGTAATGCGGGGATGATCAAACGGAATAAAGTAAACAACAAGAAATGTCGCAATAATGATACATAGTTTCTTATTCGGAGAAAGGTCTTTATTAGTCATCTATCAGGTTCCTGTGTCACCGTATTTTTAGTCAAAATAAAATTTAACGACCATAAAACAATGTTATGTTTTTAGCAATGCGATGATTCGATCTTTGCTCAACAGCTTACCCACACTCTTTATTTCACCATCGATTACCAAAGCAGGCGTAATCATTACGCCCATATCCATTATTTGATCGATATCGGTTACCTTCTCAATCGAAGCGTCGATTCCGATTTCTGCAATAGCCAGTGTTGCTTGTTCTTCTAACGCCTTGCATTTCGGACATCCTTTTCCAAGAATTTTTATAATCATGAGCGATTCTCCATTGTTTCCAATTTTGGAAACAATTAGCATCAGTGTCAATAGTATTCATTGACAAAGTTTCCACTTTTTGCAACATTGATTACATGGAGCAGTCATGTGAAAAAAAACTTACGCAAGCCGCTCAATTCTTACGAGCCCTAGGGCATCCTATGCGTTTGGCAATGGTTCAAGCACTTAAAGATCGTCAGTGGTGTGTATGTGAACTGGCTTCATATCTAAAGTTAAATAAATCAGTAGCATCCAAACACTTAGCGACTCTAAAGAACGTTGGGGTGATAAAGATGACAAAAGAAGGAACTCAGGTAATCTGTTCGCTCATCATGCCCTGTATATTTGACATGTTGCTTTGTGCGAATTTTTTTGAAGAACCTATGAACACTCTTTCAAAATCGCAAAAGTATTGTAAAACCGATAGTTGCATAATTAGGAATGAGCAATGATAAAAACAAAAATAATGTTCATTTGCATTCACAACTCGGCGAGGAGCCAGATGTGCGAAGCGTTTGTACGTCATTATGCGGGTGATCGATTCGAAGTTCACAGCAGTGGCATTGAAGCAGGAAAACTTAACCCTTTAGTGGTGCAAGCGATGATTGAAATCGGTATTTCGATGAAGGATCAATACGCTAAACCAGTGCAAGAGTACATCGATCGATCTGAACATTTCGATTATGTGATTACGGTATGCGACGAATCGAATGCTGAACGCTGTCCGTTGTTTCCGGGAAAGCATGAGCGAATACATTGGAGCTTTGCCGACCCAAGTGCTATTCCCGGTACCGATGAAGAAAAATTAATAGGAATTCGTGTGATACGCGAGGAGATTCATCAAAAAGTACAACAATGGTTATTAGAGCATTGATGGCGCATCATGCATTTATTTCTCAACACTTCATGGTTTCATCAGTAGAAATAATTGAAATAAGGTAATAATTGATAATCTTGGACATTATTGATAACGGATAAGTACAACATTCCCACGCAAAATAATATATTTGCCCTCTTTATTCATTCGAACTTTTTTTCAGCATGGCATTATCAGGATAAATTACCTGACCTACGATTTCCTCAATGTAAGACACCTACAAAAATCCCTCTCAAGAAATGCTATGACCACATTCCATTGTAGAGAAAATT
>JAAYIV010000173.1 GCA_012523305.1 Spirochaetales bacterium | reverse complement strand
GATAGCGTCTGAGTACAGTCTTGCATATTTATGCAGGTCTAATTTCGTCAGAAGCTATTATGAAATTGCCTCTAAAAGTATTTAATTTATTTCTCGTTTCTGAAAGTAGACATGGAGCAGGCATCCTTTACCAAAGCCATCGTGATGGTCTGTTCCGGCAATTCTTCGAAGAACAGGAGAGCCTCTTCACGAGTGAAGTCGTTGAGCGTAATGGCATCGATATAGTCGCCCCAAGGAGGCAGGAGAATCATCAGGCATTTTGTAGACAAGCATTAAATCGGTGGCTCTCAAGTGATAGAATACTCATTCAAGCGATAAGAATACTCGCTTGTCGCCTTAGTCGAAAACGCGTTTGCATGGACAACTTACAAAACAACTAATATAAAACCTCTATTATATCGAATATGTATTACATAAAACCTCGAATAAAAGTCTTACAAATTTACAAATGAAAGGTTTACATCTAGTCTTGAGTACGGTATGATGCTGATTGGAGGGAGTATGTACCTGACTCGATTTGCCGATTCCATGTTGCAAGAACGGCTGAACAGTGCTGGGGCTGTACTGATACGAGGCCCCAAGGGTTGTGGTAAGACTGAGACTGCGATGCAAAAAGCAAAGAGTATCGCGAGAATGGATATTGATGAATCCGTTCGGATTCGGATGGAAATTGATCCCAAATTGGTCTTGCAGGGGGAAGTACCCCGTTTGATCGATGAATGGCAGGAATATCCGATCATCTGGAATCATGTCAGGCATGAGGTGGATACAAGAAAACAGAAGGGTCAATTTATTCTTACCGGGTCTTCTTCAGTTCGCGACCAAGCTAGGCTCCATTCAGGGGCTGGTCGGTTTTCAGTCCTTACCATGCGCCCCATGTCATTATTCGAGCGAGGTTGGTCCACAGGCGAAGTAAGCCTTGAAAACTTGGTTGCGGGGGTTATTCCCAAATCTGATGAAGTCCCATTCAGTTTACACGACTTGGCAGGGAAAATCGCCTTGGGCGGATGGCCTGGTCTCATTGGAACCAACACTGAGGATGGCCTACGCGCTGTGCGTGACTATATCTCACTCATTGCTGAAGTGGATATCAACAAGGTTTCAGGAAGTAATCGTGAACCCCAGAAGGTCCGGAGACTTCTCCAATCTTTTGCGAGGAATATATCGACTGAAGCAGCCCTTGTCACGCTCGTCAAGGATACGAATGGAACCGATGGTTTTGTATCTACAGAAACAGCGAACACCTATATCGACGCATTGGAACGTCTGATGGTGGTGGAACACCTTCCTGCATGGAACACCCATATCCGCAGCAGTGATACGCTTAGGAAAAGCCCAAAAAGACATTTCACTGATCCGTCACTCGCCATAGGTGCCTTGGGGCTTTCCGTAGACAAGTTGCTAGCCGATCTGGAATATTTCGGATTGCTCTTTGAGTCCATGGTAATCCGGGATCTTCGGATTTATGCAGAGGTGCATGAAGCAAGGGTGTTCCATTATCGTGATTCAACAAACTTCGAGGTGGATGCAATCTTGGAATATCCTGATGGCAGATGGGCTGCATTTGAGATTAAGTTGGGCTTTGGTGCACAGGATGCTGCAGCGGCCAATCTTCTGAAACTCGCTCAGAAAGTAGATCAGAAGCGAATGGGAACACCCGTTGCATTGACGGTGATTACCGCCAATGGATTTGCCTTCAGGAGGAAGGATGGTGTCAATGTGATTCCGATCGGGGTGTTGACTGCATGATTCATGATAGCGTGTTACTGCATGGTTGGCAGTATCTATTCGATGCAAACCGCACTTCCTCTGGCGTAGTTGTGTGCAACGACCAGTGCTATCGTTCGCTCTCTGCGCGGAATGCTGAATACTTCCATCTATGCGTGGTCTGATGAACAGCGATGGCGAAGAAATTGTTGTTGTCGAAGAGATCGGGAGAGTGGTGGTGAAGCGGTTGAAGACAGAGCATACCACAAAAGAGGGTCATCCCGTGATGTTTGATCTCTCCGAGGAGTCAGATGGTTCCAGACGCTTGATAGACTATCTTCCCGCGTTGAAGGACCCGTTGACCAAGGATGTGACCTATTTCATCGATGAGATTGAGCGCAGCATCCAACCTCTTCTGATTAAGGAAATCATTGGCAAGTTCTCTGCCGACGACAATACCAAGGGGCAACTCATCTGTACAACCCATGAATCAAATCTGCTTGATCAGGAGATCTTCCGGCAAGATGAGATTTGGTTTGTCGAGAAAAACCTCTCGGGAAGTTCCGACCTGTATTCTCTATGTGATTTCAAGGAGCATAACACAAAGGATATCCGCAAGGGCTATCTCTCCGGTCGGTAAGGATCCATACCGTTCCTTGCAAACCTGAAAGAGTTCAACTGGGATGCCTATGATATTGACCAATAGGCTGTATGAGCGCAAAGCAATCCCTGTTCTGAAGTTTGGCTCTACTAACACTTGTTTGTTGAGGGTTGCAAAAGATTGCGTTCTGATGGTACGTATCGAGAGCAAGAATGTCGATATCACATTCCTCTTTGGTTTTGGGATTGGTGCCCCACCATCTCCCGATCGTATGCGGTATAAAGGGAAGTCTTATTTGCTTAGTAAGCCTTGTCAAATATTCAACACAGATTTTTTCAAATACCTGTCCCATGTATATTGAAAGATTATTCGTAATAATTATTTTGATACAGAAATTGTCTTATTACAGATGACTATACAAATTAATATATGGTATAAGAGGTCATGAGTTGTGCAGTGAATGATGAACAAAACATGATCATCCGATTGCAGATTGAGAATGCCGCACTTCGAAGAGAAAACAAAACTCTGCGGACTTTACTGGAACATCATGGCATCACTTGGAAAGAACCGGTACATAATACTGCAGACACTCGTAATCAACTCATCGAAAAGCGACTTGCTCTCTATAAATCCTATTTCCGAGGTAGACAGGATGTGTATGCAAAGCGCTGGTTCGGTAAAGATGGTAAAAAGAATTATGGTCCTGTCATCAGACGTGAATGTAAGAAGTGGAATCCATCACGTCGGCGATATGAACTTTCTCCGATACCCGGTGAATCGGCGTATGAACCGTTGACAGATGAAATCCTGATACGGCACTTATCGGTTAATGATGATTCGTATGGTTTGTATGTTGTGGTCAACGATGATGAGTGTTTCTTGGCAGTCATTGATTTCGATGGTGATCGATGGAAGGACGAGGTATCTCAATTCATCAAGGTTGTCGATACATATCACTTTCCCTATCTGATTGAGCGCTCTCAGTCGGGAAACGGTGGTCATCTATGGTTTTTCTTTGAACAAGCCTTAAAGGCAAAAAAAGCGCGGCAGTTTTGCAGCACATTGATTACATTGTGTATGGAACATCTTTCAACTCTTCACATGAAGGCCTATGATCGGATTTTCCCAACACAAGATCGAGTTACAAAAAATGGATTTGGAAATCTGATTGCTCTACCACTCGAGGGGAGTGCAAGGACTAAAGGGAATACGCTCTTTTTGAATAGAAACTTGCAGGCTTGCGAAAATCCTTGGGACATGCTTCAAAATACGCGAAAAATTCATGAAGATAAAATTGATATTTTTTTAAACCAAGCAGGCGCAAGTTTCGATACGGGTAAACTGGGTATCGGAAGCCCCTTAACGATCTTGTCTAAAGAAGCACATGTCCCGTTACTCGAATCCAGCATAATATTACCCATTATGTTGCAAAACGGAATCCATATACCGATGGAAGACCTTTCATCCCATGTGATTAACAAACTGAAAAGAATTGCTTCATTTAAAAATCCTGAGTTTTATAAAGCACAGCGTATGCGACTGAGTACATGGAATAAACCGCGAATCATCTGCTGCGTAGACAAGTCAGATGATGGCCAGATGATACTGCCACGAGGCTGTTTAGAAGCGATACAAAACGATTGTTCTGAAGAAGGTATCTCAGTTCAATTAACCGATCAGCGCTATGTAGGACAAAAGAATGAATTTAATTTCATTGGGCAGCTTCGAGAAGAACAACAGGTTGCTGTGGATGCAATGCTACAGCATGATTGCGGAATTCTATCAGCCCCAACCGGATTTGGGAAAACCATAATCAGTACTGCATTAATTTCTAAAATTAACACAAACACTCTTATCATTGTTCATACAAAGCCCCTGCTCGATCAATGGTTGCATTCTATTCGCTCGTTTGTCATGGAAAAAAATCAACCAGTCGAAGTCGGAATTTTGGGAGGTGGTAAAAACACACTTACCGGCTGCTTGGATATCGCACTCATCAATTCTCTTGCGCAGGAAGATCATATCGATGTAGTTACAAACTACGGCATGATTATTGTCGATGAGTGTCACCACGTTGCAGCTGTTTCCTACGAAAAAGTCTTGAAAACCGTCAGAGCAAAACATGTATATGGATTGACCGCTACTCCGATTCGCTATGATGGACATCATGACATAATCTTTATGCAATGCGGACCGGTTATATATCAGGTCAATCAGACTTCTTCGACAACGGAGCATGAATTAAAAGGGACTGTTTCTTCCATTCTGACCTTATTCCGATGTGATTATCAACAGATGGAAATTCAGCAGATCTATGAAGCATTAACAAAGGATGCAGCACGCAATCACCTGATAGTCGAAGATATTCGTAAACAGGTTTTACAAAAGAGGTCGATCTTGGTCTTATCAACCAGATTAGAACAACTGAAGTTGCTGCATCGATTGCTTGAAGCAGCAGGATTATCTGCTTTAATAATGTCAGGCAGTCAACCCGTAAGAATCAAACGCGAAGTGACTGCTTATTTACGCCGGATGAAGGAAGAAAACCTCCCCGTGCTGATCCTTTCTACAGGGAAATATATTGGTGAAGGATTTGATTTTCCGAAATTAGACACGTTGGTTTTTGCCTCTCCGATTGCCTGGAAGGGCAATGTAATCCAATATGTTGGAAGAGTGAGCCGAGTATACAAAGATAAGAGAGATGTACTGATTATCGATTACATTGATTTTAAGATTCCGGTTCTTGTACGTATGTTCTCCAAAAGGCTAAATGCTTATCATAAAATTGGATTTTCTGTTGCAGATAGACCTGATAAGCCGTTTGAGAAACTGCTTTTCTCTTCTGGTGATTATGGGGAAACATTACAAAAGGATCTTTACGATTCTCCAGGCCCGATAGTTTTCTCTGTACCCTATGTACTGCCTAATAAAGTGAGATATTTGCTAAAGCTTATAACTGAGTTAGCTAAAAATAAAAAGGTATTCATGCTTATAAGAAATGTACAAAATACCCTTCAAGCTGAAGAAGTTGAACAGCTGTATCGGCAATTGGAAACTAGTGGGATTACATTCAAGACGACTGAACAAGAGTTGCCGAATTGTATCCTCATCGGTAACCGGATCGTTTGGTACGGTAGTATTCACCTTTTTGGTAAAATCGAAAAAGACGATACAATGTTACGATTAGATGATCCGACATATCTGAATGATTTTAGTTCAGTTGTGAATTACGATAGCGCCTGAGCCGAAAGCCTTTATTTTCTACTTGATAAATCGATATTTCGTAGCAGGGCCCTTGCCAACCATCTCCACGATTTCCTGTCGCTGCAGATCAAATAATAGTTTCTTTGCCATAGAGACCGATTTCCCAAGGTATTGAGCGAGGTCCTTTGATGGAAAGAGCCCTAAAGAAGAGAAGTGACGCTTCATACTCGTGATATCATTGGGATCATGAAAGGTTTCGATGAGGGAAATGTTATTCGTATCGGTCATGAAGGATCTTGCTAAGATTCATCTATCAGTTTCAATAATTGCATTTCAACAACATGACTTCGTATGCACCTAGATGACTTGGTAATGCAGTATATGTCCTGTTCTCTGTAAGCAGGCTCTGCCAGCCTGATAACGGAGGATGATTGAGCTCTCGTGAAATCTGTGATAATACGCACGATGTATCAATCTTCTGGGGTGTTGCAGTGACATTGATGAGACACAACACACTTGACGGCTGTTCACGGGAAATCCGAAGTAATGCCAGAATTCCTTTATGTGTCGAGTCCAACACCTTCTGATGAGATACCGTACGAAAAGCTGTCTCTTTTTGTCTGATATGTAGTAGTTGTAGACAACGTGTGAGTATGTGAGAACGTCTGCTTGTAGGATCGTTGAGCTCTGTACATAAGGTGTAATAGTCCAGTTTCTCACGGTTGATCTTGCGCGGGTGCGTGTCAAGATCGGGAGCATCAAGGTAGTTCTCCGAACCGAGCAGACTGTGGATATAAATTCCGGGAACTCCCTGTAGACAGACCATGATGGCTATGGCGGCAATGAAACGGTCGATACGCATCGATTCCGATTCCTGTGCTTCGATTCCTTTCAATGCCGAAAAATAGTTGATATTCAATTCGTACGGACTGCTGGACCCGTCCTCATTGGTTTTCTCCGATATAAAGCCGCCTT
Source organism: Spirochaetales bacterium (assembly GCA_012523305.1). GTDB lineage: Bacteria > Spirochaetota > Spirochaetia > Sphaerochaetales > Sphaerochaetaceae > JAAYDK01. The sequence continues at coordinate 7,731 of JAAYIV010000173.1, read as the reverse complement.
GGTGTACCACATGCTCAGAAAGCATCTCGATTTCTCGAGTACTCAGAATATCACGGACAGGAACCAAGCCGATTCCATCATGCGATGAGAGAAAGTTGAAAAAAGAGACGTTATCTGAGGGAAGTGAAAGTGTCGCTATCCACGTTGCAAGACAAGATGCGTCCTGGGATAAAAACGTATGCAGCACCAACGGGGGCAAGGCGAAATTATATACGAGCGACGCTTCGTTCGTACCATCGCCAAAATAACTGATGTTGTCGATATGCGGAACATTGGTTTCGGTAATAATCAAACTACCGGGGGCGCTCGTGTCCAACGTCCAGCGTAAGTATTGGATAATCAGATGGGTTTTCGGATGATGGATGCACGCAGTACCCAATTCCTTCCATATGAACGCGATTGCATCAAGACGGACGATTGAGGCTCCGTGTGCGATATAGTTCAGCAAGACCTCGATCATACGCAGCAGTACGTATGGATTATGGTAGTTGAGATCGATTTGGTCGGTACTGAATGTTGTCCATAGCAGCTTGCGACCGGCCGGAGTCATTACCTGCGTCAGTAACGGATGGACGCGAGGTCTGAATACGGTTTTTAAATTTTCGTTTCCCTTCATCGTGATGGCAAAGTCGGCATATTGTGGATTCCCATGGAGAAACTCGTGTATCCACGCATTGGAAACCGAAAGGTGGTTTGCCACCAAATCGAGCATCAGCTTATAGTGATGTGCCAGCTCTTCGATATCGGCCCAAGACCCCAGTTTGGGATCGACTTCGAACGGATCAATGACAGAGAAACCGTCATCGGATGATGATGGATAACAGGGTAGAATGTGGACTGTAGAAATCGCAGATCCTACATACTGTTGCAAGAACTGCATCAGCAAGGCCAAAGGAGATGTTCCATTCGGATGCCGTATGGAATCTCCATACGTGATGAGAACCGCCGAGTGTGAGTCGGGATCCGTCTCTTTCGACTTGGTGATGTTATCGGCATATCGCTCCAAAAGCCGTATGAACTCAGGATTCCATCTTCGTGCTGTCTCCTCATCGTAGATTCGTTTGAGCCATGCATAGGATTCAGCTGCATAATCTTTGCTGTTCACCGCTAGACCTCTGAAGACTGCTTAGGTTGAATTACGGACAACCAGATTCGGTTTGAGGAGCAATTGTTTGTGAGAACTTGCTTCTAATTTGTACGAACTCTTATTCGTACTTGTTTTGGAATACTTCTCATGGATGCTATCGATGAGAAAATCCGTTACCATTTTTCCAATTTCCTTAATCGGCTGGCGCACGGTAGTGAGGGGAGGGCGGTACATTGCCGCCATCGGGATATCGTCGAAACCCGTAACAGCCAGTTCTGAACCGATGCGCAATCCGTGATCTTTGCCTGCATTGATAGCCCCGAAGGCGATGAGGTCGTTGAAGGCGACGATTGCAGTGGGTGGCTTGGGGTGCTCTAGCAGTCTGGATGCATATGTATATCCATCCTCCTGATCGAATGCTCCGATCCCTATCATCTCGGGATCCAATCGGAAACCACGCGCTTCCAATCCCTTTTTCAATCCTTCGAGCCGGATCTTGGAATACAAAACGTTTTGCGGGGGGCAGATACAAGCGATTCTCGTATGTCCGCGGGAAACCAGGTGGTCAGCGACAAGCTCCATGGCGTAAGAGCCGTCCTCTTCGACATAAGGATAATCCTGTAATCCGTCGATGCATCCGAAAGCAGCAAAGGGAAATCCGATCGAATCAAGATACCGTGCCCGCGGATCATCGACCAGCGTCCTGCTCAGAATGAATCCGTCGACCTTGCGACCGGAGACCAGTTTGCTGTATATATTCATCTCGTTATTTTCATGTGCATAGGCGACTAATAGGTCGTAGCCGAATTGCGCTGCCTGTTCTCCGATTCCTGCCAGAAATTCACAGAAGAACGGTTCTGCATATCCCTTTGAAGAAACGGGGGCAACCACTCCGATTGTGTCCGATGATTGTTTTTGCAAACGCTGCGCGATACTGTTCGGCACATAGCCCATCTCTTTGGCTGCTTCACGAACCATACGGATTGTTTCCTTGCTCACGTCTGGACAGCCTGCGAGGGCTCTCGAGACCGTCGTTACCGATCTGTCGACTCTTAGCGCGATATCCTTCAGCGTAACCATACATTAACTCCAGTCCGACATCATAGGTTCAAGATACGATGCTAGTGATTCTAAGGAATAATATTGCCGTGCAATCCGATAATTCGATTCTACCATATTCTTTTTTTTCTGTCTGTCGAGCAACACCACAAGAGCCAAGTCAGCTGCTTCTTGGATTGTCTCATCTTTGATTTGTGCAAGATCATGCTCGGACCAAGAATCTATGGTTTTACCGAGCGAAATCACAGAAAATCCCGACGAAGCGATGTCTTTAGTGTACACCGGATACTCGAACAGCACGATTGGCACACGAGCTTTAACTGCTTCAAGCAGTTGATTTCCCCAGCCTTCCCAATAGGATGGATACGTAACAAGATCTGCATGTGCATACGCATCCCAAAGAGTATAGGTCTTGTTGCTTCCCCGATTGGCTCTCGTAGCGGTAATTCGATCCCCAATGGAAAGCATCGTAATGCTTTCCATATCGGCTTTCTGTTCCAATCGCTTCAGATACGTACCGGTATCATCGTCTTGTGCGTAACCGGCAAGCACTAAAACGATACGGTTCGATGCGCTAAAGACCTTCCCGGTCGATAACGTTTTGCCAATCAACGATTCTTTACGTCTTTGCAAAGCCGCCACGATATCTATTGCCAGCTCAATACCCTTGCGTGGGATAACTCTGGTAGCTTGCAGTACGATGATATCTGAAGGCGCAAGGTCGAATGCGGTACGAAAATCTGCATTCCACGCATCTATTTCCCACTCGGGCCCCGCAAAGTCCAACACATTGGGAATGACAGCTGCGTCGATGCCCTTGCGCTTTGCCAAGGCTTCTTTTGCCAATGAATTGATGACCACGTGAACGTAGCTTGGGTTATGGGGGGGCAGGTACATATCGGCAAATTCGATTGCCATCGGACAGCTAAGCCGAATATCTTTGGTCCGTTCCCAATAAAAATCGTGATGTTGTGCAAGCACGCGAACTGCGGTGTGCTCGACAGCCCGGGCGAGTGCTATGGCAGCTGCCGGATGAAGACCGACCGACCAGATATTTTGAGGAATCACCACATCGAGTCGATTGTCTCTGATCCATGCTTCCAGCTTGCCTTGGAGCCTATCGGCCTGTCGCAGCAGTTCATGATGATATGATGCTTCATCGGATACGCTATCGAACGTCTCGCGATTCATGCGCATGGCTTCCTCGGTATGATAATCAAGCTCATCGATGATCGTTACTGCTGCGGTGTTTTCATCGGTAGTATCACTTTGCTGATTTCGCCCGTGACGACCGCTGCACAGAAAAACGATGTGTCCAGCCTGTTGAAATACATGCGTCCATTTATCGATTTCTAACGACACACCGTCAGTATCACCTGTTTTAAAATGAATTATTCCGATACGTTTGCCGGTGACTGCATGGCCCGTCATTCTTTTACCCCTCCTTCGGCCATACCTGACGTGATTTTATTCTGGATCGACATGAACAGGGCCATGACCGGAACAGCAGTGAGCATTGATGCCGCCATGATGCGGTCCCAAATCGCGTTCTTCGAGACGAACAGTGTTTTCAGCCCGATCGGTAATGTATAGAGCGTCTTGTAATTCTTTAAGAATACCGATGCGAACAGGTATTCATTCCAGGCAATCATGAATGAGTAAATGAACACGGTGGCTATCGCCGAAGCAGAAAGCGGGATCATGATTTTCATGATGATTCCCATTCTGCTTGCCCCTTCGAGCATCGCAGCTTCCTCTAGCGAGAACGAAACGGTTCTAAAATAATTTCCAAGCATATATAGGGAGACGGGGAGGGTTTGCACCATGTAGACAATCAGCAAGCCGATAAAGGTTCCCGTAGGAGTACTCAGTAGTCCGGTTGACGCAAACATGCGGTACAGCGGGATCAGCAGGAGAATACCTCCGAACATATAGACAAACAGTACTCCGCGCTGGATGGTCGAGCGTCCCCGATACTTGAGCCTGCTGAATGAGTATGCACCGAAAATGGCTAGACAGACGGATAAGAATGCTGCTCCTAGCGATAAGAGCAAGGAATTTCCAAAATACCGGAGAAACGGGAATACTTCCCCGGTGCTCTGATATTTCGAAAGTATCGCATCTCGCTGCTGAGCCGTGAGTTCGGGTGTTTCCTTAATGAGCGTGAGTACCGATTCGGGGATGGTTTTCAAGTCCTGCCCTATATTCAGCAACTCCTTATAAGAGTCGACATTGATTTTGCTCGGAATCAACGAGGGATTTCCCCAGTCCCATTGGTATTTCAACGACATCGACAGCATTTGAATAAACGGGAAAACACTGAAAATCACTATTGATAGAACAATCAAGAAAAATCCTAAGCTTTTTAGCAGATTCTTTTTCTTTACCATTTGAGGACCTTCTTGACATAGAATAGGATGAATCCGACCAGGATGACAAACTGAAGCACCGCGAGAGTTGCTCCTTGCCCCAAATTCATCGTTCCGGTGAACGCCTTGAGATAGGTGTACACCGAAAGCACCTTAACATTGCTCGTAAGCAGGTATACTTCCTCGAACTTGTTGAAATTCCATATGACTCGCAGCAAAACTAATGCGGAAATGACAAAATATAATTCGGGTAGCGTAATCGATTTGAACTTCTGCCAGCCATTTGCTCCATCGACCTCGGCTGCTTCGTACAACGTTTCGTCTATTGCTTGAAGTCGTGAAAGGATCATGAGATAGGTGAATGGGAAATTTTTCCAAATCCCGAATAGGATAGCTACCCAGATTGCTGTTTGCGGAGATCCGATCAGACTGAAGCGTTCTGCGAACAAGCCGAGCTTTTCGTGGAAGATGTCCATGAATATCCCGTTTACCGGATCGAAGATAAACTGCCAGGAGAATACTACCGAGATTACCGGTGCCACATAGGGAAGCAAAATCAGACTGCGAACAAGGCCTCGAAGGAAGAATTTTTTGTTCATCACCAGTGCTACGCCAAGTCCTAACAAAGTGGTTCCGGCAGTGGAAAAGACCACATACATCAAAGTAAATCGAAGCGCTACGAGAAACTCGGAATCGGTAAGAACTCCGATATAATTTTTCAAGCCAACGAAAATATTACCGCCGGTTAGCTTGAATTCAAAGAAACTGAGATATATGTTGTAGATTACCGGGTACAGGATGAGCGCGAGAATCACGAACACCGAAGGGAATACCAGTGCCCACCCGAAGCGTTGTTCACGCAACGAGCGGGTACTCAGATTTGATACGACGAACATCTGCTGATTTTGTTGAGCTTGCCGGTTGTTCGACTTTCGCATGCCGTGTTCCTTTTCTTACAGCCGATTGCTTGGTTTAATTCGTAAATATCTGAACCGGACCGGTTCAGGGAAACGGGGAGTCTTTCAATAACTCCCCGTTCCTTCATCAAGCGCCTATTTTATTAATTTCTTCATCTCTGCTTCGGCCCAAGCCATGGCATCGGTCACATTCATATTCTCCTGAGTGACTTTGTAGAGCATTTGGGGAAGAATCTGCTTTGCTGTAATTTCGCTTGCCGCTTCGATTCTGTTACCTCCAACGATACTGAAGGTTTCGATGTTCTCCAGGCCGTTGATTATTTCGGCCATCTTTTCTTTCCCATAGCGCTTGAAAGTCCCGGTAGGATCATTCTGGAAACGGGTATTGGTCGCAATTTCCTTGAGCATCGGATTCATACCTCCGGGTGCCATATGCAAGAATGTGATGTAGGCATTGGGAGTGAACAGGTATTCCAGGAACTTCTGTGCGGCAGCTGTTTTCGCAGGATCATCTTGCTTGAACAGACCCAAAGCCACCACCGTTCCATAACCAGCCGAAGAGGTGTTGGTGACAATCGATGCCACCCCCGTGTTGTTTACCAGATCAGGATTGAAGTCAGCTCCGACTAGATCTTTAAAGTTGTCTCCGGTAAGCGATCCCATGGCAGCTTCCTGCAACGCCAGGTCGTCCATGATGTATGTTGAGTAGAAGAACATGGCCATTTTGCCCTGCATGTAATAATCACGGGCTCTCCATGTCTGGGGTCCGGGCGGATTGTATTTCGCCAATTCGGCATAGAACTCGATGGCTTCTTTCATCTTAGGCGAGTTGAATACGAGGTGTTTGCTTGCATCGAAAAGAGCAGCTCCGTTAGACATGGCAATCGGGGTGAAGCATTGTTCGGTATAAGCTTCAGGTAAGGTGCCTACAAGAATTCCGTACTGGTTCTGCTCGGGTTTGTAGAAATACTTGGCGGCCTTCAAGATATTGTCCCATGTCGTAGGAGGCTCCAGTCCGGCCGCTTCGAACCAGTCCGAACGATACCAGATGCCTTGAATCCAGCCATGGTACGGCAAGGCATAGTAACTTCCTTTTCCGGTAGTTTCCAAGACTTTGAGCGGACCCGAATAGAAACGGTCTTTTCCGATTTTTTCAATTAGTTTGGTCGTTGTCGCAATATCGGAAATTCCTTGAGTTCCAAAGGATACCGCAGTCTCCGCAGGAGCTTCGAACAGCGCTGGAAGACTCTTGGTTGCGTATGCGGTCTGTGCCTGGACTACCAAGTCATTCTCGTCTACCGGTACTAGATTAACGGTGATGTCGGGATTCAATGCACTGAAGGTGTCGATAAGTACCTGAATGGTCGCCATCCTGTCGGATTGCGTTTCCGTTGTCCAGAAATCAATCGTAACCGGTCCGGTCGGAGTTGTCTCCACCGCAACCTGACCTTGCGCAAATATGACTGTTACAGATGTGAGTATAATCAGTAGCGCAATCATGAAAACAGTTCTTTTCATAGTGCTTCTCCTTTTTGCTTCTCCATCATCAATGATGTACCCAAAACGTTTTGGAGATAGTTATAGTTAAATCCAAAACGTTTTGGATGTCAAGGAAAAGATTTTATCTACTCTGAGAAAGATTCTTGATATCGGCATTTCCCAATGATTCTGCTTGCACCTCTCGATTTCAGCCAGAACGGCAAAAAAAGAATATTTGCAGAAATGGCTGAGGAGGTTATGTGTATGAACAAGCATGCAATCATACGAAAATTACTCGATGGCACGTGTACGAGACAGCAGATCCTGCATGCCGCACGGATTGTCGAGCCCTCCTTCAAAGAGACGCAACTTAGGTATTTGATGGGAACCCTGCTCAATTCTGCTCTGATAATCAGGGTTGGACGCAATCAATACCAGAAAGTAGGGAAGGAGCCGAAGAAAAGCATCTTTACCGGGAAGTATTCCCATGCAGCCCTGCAGGTGATCGCCTCAATGCAAAAGCAGTTCCCACTATTATCGTATTGGGTTTGGGAGTTGCCCTGGCTCAATGAGTTCTTCAATCACCAGTTGGCACACAATAAGATTTTCGTCGAGGTGGAGAAGGACGGTTGTGATTTTGTGTTCTCTGCACTTGTTGAGAAATTCCCAGGTAGGGTACTGCTGAGACCCAAGGCCCAAGAGCTACTGCGATATGGCACCGATGATGGGATCATCATCGATCGCTTGGTCACGGAAGCACCCAAGTCAAACGGCGAACGGTATCAAGTGCCTTTGGAAAAGCTTATCGTGGATCTGTTTT
>JAAYIV010000029.1 GCA_012523305.1 Spirochaetales bacterium | reverse complement strand
CTTTGAAATCCATTCTAATGCTCTTTGATATTTTTTATACAACCGCTCATAATGTTGGACATGTCCATGATCCGGTGTAAAAGCCTGCTCAGAACCTTTGAACGCCTGCACGGCTTGTAAGACCGAATCGTACACCCCGGTGGATAACCCGGCTGCGATTGCAGCCCCGGCGGTACCCGATTCCCTGTATCGGGCACGTCTTACGGCCCGATTGAACATATCGGCTTTTATTTGCAACCATACATCCGAGCGACTTCCCCCACCGGTGGCGATGATATCTTTGACCTTGATCCCATGTTGCTGCAGTTTTTCAAATGCCTGGACAAAAAAGAATGTCTCGCCTTCCAGCAAAGCCCTATATAATTCACCTCTTCCCGTAGTCGCTCCCATTCCGATATATGTTCCAAGATTCGCAGGAAGGAACATCGGGGCTCCAGCGGGTTCGACGAATGGTAAAAACAACAGGTCCGTCGGAGAGCTCGGGGCTTCATTTGTTAGCAAATCAAGGATAGCACGTTCATCAGGTTGCTCTTTTTGGAGTTCGGTACAAAACGCATGCATAAACCAAGTCTGCAACGCTCCTGCCTGATTGTGGATGAATGCCACATATTTACCCGGAACCACGTGGTGTTCAACTCCAAGGTTCAATGAGTGCAACATGTCGAGATCGGGTAACGGATCGAATACGACGGTCGTGCATTCAACCGTCCCGATTCCGGTAACTGAATCTCCGGCATCGACAGCACCGGCTCCAAGTGCGTTAATACACTGATCATGACCTCCGACAACAATCGTCACATCCTTATCCAAGTGTAACATGCTAGCCATGTCACGCCTGATATTGCCCATCACCGTCCCGGGAGGAACCACATCCGCAAGGATTCGTTTATCTACCCTGCCCATCTCAATCAATTCGTCGGACCATTGTTCTTTTCGGACATCGAAGAGCAACGTACGGCTTGCAAGACTGAAATTTGTTCCCGCGTTACCGGTAAGCCTGTACACGATGAAATCAGACCATGTGAGGACTTTCCATATTCTTGCATGAAGCTCGGGAACTTGTTCTTTGTACCAAACAAGTTTCGGGTATGTGTACGAATATCCCAGGACATTGGCATTAATCCGATAAAAATAATCCCTTCCTTTTTGCTCAAGCCTGGCGATTGCGTCTTTACTCCGATCATCATGGCTGAAGATGCTATTACCGATGATCGTACCGTTTCGGTCGATCGGGACTACGGCTTCACCGAACGAACCAATGGAAATCGCAGTTATCGGATCGTTACAAGAAGTTCTCACAACATCCGCGGCTTGCCTGATAGCTGAAAAAACAGCCTGCTCTACCTCAACACAATCTAGTTCGAATCTCCCCGGCTCAGGTTTCATCACTTTGTACGATGCCGCCCCCGAAGCGAGTTGCACCCCATGTTCAGCATATACCGCTGCCTTACAGGTAGAAGACCCGATATCTATGCCCATCAAACTCATGGATACGCCTCCAAAAAAAAGTAGTTACACCGAAAGAAGAGTATCAGCTGATCCTGCAATGCCCAATTCTTTCACGATCTCCATGACTCTGTGATATACGGCATCGCGTCCTTTGGCTATCGAAAGATTGGCATGGGCTTCATACGCTTGGCGAATATCTGTCCCGATGTTCAATTTTGCGATGCCATGAGAGAAGGCCTCCTTGAGGTAAGGAAGGGCAATTCCTGAACCGCCGTGAAGTACGAGCGGGATATCCAAGGCCTTGTCCAATTCGGAAAGGCGACCGATATGAAGCCTCGCAGCGACTTTTTTCTTGTCGCGATTCGAGGGGCTGATTGCTCCGTGAACCGAACCGATGGCAACGCTGAGCCAATCAACTCCTGTTTCCTTAATGAATTTTTTGGCTTCAGCGACATCAGTAAATCCGCGTCCGCTACTGAACAATTCGTCATAATCAGGCATCGGACCGTCTTCATGACCCATCACGGCACCTAACTCAGCTTCAACCGGAACACTCTTCGAATGTGCCATATCGACTACATAACGCACAGCCTTGATGTTTTCATCCAGTTGAAGACGCGATCCATCCACCATCACCGACTGAAAACCTGCCCGGATCGCACGCTCGATATCATCCATGTAATCGACTTCCAAATGATCCTCATCTATGACCGGGACATGATCAAGGTGCAATCTTGTTACGCCGGGATCGCCTTGTCGAGCGTACTCTTCGGCGACAGCCTCCGGACTAACGGAGAAAAACTTCATCCATTCAAGCCTGGCGACAGCTATAAGGCCAAATGTATTTGTATCGCGCAAAGCATCGACTACCGGTTTCATCATAGGAAGGTGCGGCATGTTGAAGGAAGGGACCACAATATGGTTGCGGTATGCTTTCTCCATTAAGGTTTTAATGTCATTCATCGGGATCCTCCTGTAAGAGATTTTTATGATTCAAGGCCTTGTTGACAGTGTCACGCTGTCGTTCACATACCAAAAGGTTTGGTGTACGTACCCGTGGGCAATCCGTTCCCTTTACTTTAACGACAGAAACTTTGGTTTGTCCAGCAAAACTATCCGTATGTGGCATGTTTTCATCATAGCACTTTCTGCACATCATTACTAATCCGCATGCAACTAATCGAAACATCTGCATTCATCGCATGTCCAAATACCGATATGATGACTGATTAGATAAAAAAACGGGCTGTTTGACCATTAGGTGATGAAATCACAAGGATTTCTCTTGTGAAATTCGTTTCACTAATGTAGCATGCTTATCAGCTGATATATTATTGGATGTAAGGAGGGTTCGTATGAATACCGTTCAAGCAGTACTCGACCAGAAGGGAAAAACAGTAGTTTCCGTCAAACCTAACGATACACTAGCACAAGCGTTGCTTAAGCTCACCCAACATAAAATCGGAGCTGTCTTGGCCCTTGATGAAAACGGAGGTATCGCCGGAATACTTTCCGAACGCGATATCATAAGGCATCTTACAGGAAAGATCGAATACAAGACTACCATACCCGTATCTGAAGTAATGACCAAATGCGTTACCTATGTGAAGCCTCATCAAAGTCTTGACGATTGCCTTCAATTAATGACACAAGGCAGGTTCAGGCACCTTCCCGTCGTGGAGAATGAAAAAGTCGTTGGCATCGTTTCAATCGGCGATGTCGTAAAAGCTACGCTGGAGAACAGGGCCTTCCAGATCGGCCAGCTGGAATACTACATCGCAAACACATATTAATTTCTGTAGCATCTATGTTTCCGGATGATAACCCAGACGGCAATCGGAATAAGTTCCGGTTGCCGTTTTACGTAATCGCTTCTGGATATCTTGTTGCCAAAGCCAACCTTATGTAGTTGAGGAACCTACATTTCTCAGAATCGACGATTTCATTGACCGTCTCATAGCTATAGCTTGAGTATCCCACATTTTCATTCACTGCAAGCTGTTGCCTTATCGTTGTTCCGATGCACACATGAGGAGACCTCAAGATCCTCACAAGTGAAGGAATATCACTGTTCCTGATCCTTCCACCGTGATAATAATGATACTCTCCGGTAGAGATAAAGTTTTCTTGAATCTTCCACTCATCAAACACCAAAAGCACACTTTCCTTAGCGTTTGAAAGATAATAATCCAGCAACTGATATCTACTTGTGCTTATAAACTGGATTGAAAACTCCAACACATCAGTAAGACTATTATAGCCTAATTCAAATTCCCAAAAACTCGTCTTCGGTAACTTCGACTCCATCGCAACATACACCTTCAAGCACTCTAGTATTGATGTCCGAATTTGATATCTTTTACTTTGATCAACAAGCAATTCATTAGGATAAGGAGTCTGTAATATCTATGATAATCTTGTTTAAAACAAAATAGAAACATATATCAAATGTTAGATGTTTTGAAACATATCACATTTGCTAAATTGTATCAATAAGAACTTGAATCAAAAGGATTTATTATCTTTTCATTTTAGTTATCTATATAATATAAAGATACATATATGTATGAAATTGAAAAAAATGTAAGAAGTTAATCAATATAAAAAGCCTTGAACAGACCGATAATATCTGCTGGTATTTTGGCATCGATCATCAGGTTGTCCAAGGCTTTGATATCACCCAAAGGCAATCATTTCAATACGACATTAGCTGAACTTCTTCCTCTGTGCATACTGGTAAAATTATCTTGTCCGTCAGCTCCGTGGGCTACCAATATTTTATACGTTTGTCCCGGAACAAATACCGCATCATAGGTATCACCGGAATTCGTCGGAACCGCAAAAGTAATTGTCGTTACCTGGCCTTCTTCCTTGCCTGAAATAATACGCACATTATCAACACCGCCCAAGCTGACGTCAGCACCATGACCGGTATTGCTCGTTCCGTAATCGTCCCTGGCATAGACCATTGTATCTTTCACATACGCGATCACAAAGTCTGCATCTCTCATCATCCGGCTGGGATTGAATCCGATCGCTACCCACCCGGTTGTGGGAGCAGCCATAGTGAATTCTATTTCATCGCCGACGAAGCGCCACTCAACCCACCAATTTTCACCAAATTGAACATGATTGGAATTCTCGCTTACAACCGGTCCTGCCTCGCCATTACCCGAAGCCCACAAGGGCAACGTAAACATAGCTATTACTATCAGTATGAAAAGTTTGGTATGTCTCATACAACCTCCCTATCAATAATACGAAATTTAATCGGGATCAAATCTCCCAATTCCATATGCAGAATATATACATAGGAATATGGGAGCGGAAATAGATTTTTCAATTTTTGTTTGCCATACCTAACATTATACTCTATATTTGTCACATCGAATGGAGGAATTATGGAATTCTTACAACAAATAGCATATCATTACTTTTTTGGGTTTCCGGTAATCGGGTATCTTGGTATTATCAGTTACCTCCTGATGTGGGCAACCGCTTTGGTAATGATCCTTACCCGAAGAAAAATCGTTAAGATTAAACCAAAGGTGCATTTCAGGCTCGCCTATTCAACAGCAATCATCGCAACAATTCACGGTGTATTGGCTGTTGCTGTCTATCTTTGATGCCCGCTGGCCCAGCGCGATGCAATTAAGGTCATAAAAAATCATTGGAGGAATGTTTGTTTTGTGATATCGTGTTTCCAGCTTGTACATAAAGGACACATCATGGCTAAATTACCTCCTGAGATCATCAATGCATGGAAACACAGGGAAGGACCGGTGGTTTTCACCACCGTATCAGATACCGGTGTACCAAACAGTATCTATGTGACATGCGTTAGCTTGTATGAAACTGAACGGATTGTCATCGCCGACAATTATTTCAAGAAAACAAAAGAAAACCTTAAACACAGCAGCAAAGTATGCATCTTGTTCCTGACAGACGAAAAAAAAGCATATCAGTTGACCGGTTCGTTCAGGTACGTGACCGAAGGATTGCTATTCGATTGGATGAAGAGTTGGAATCCAGTCGAACATCCCGGCCATGCAGCGGTTGTCATTGAAGTTACCGCTGCGTTTTCAGGAAGCAGACAATTGTTGTAAGCAGTGGCCATTTATCAATTTCAATAGTATATTTCATCATGGTCCGTACAGTAGAAAATCTTGTTAAGTCCATTGATTGCTTAGCGTTCGCGTTAAGAATTTTAATAATTATATTATCATCAAGGAGGAAAACGAGATGAGACAAAAACACATTCTGCCCATTATTATCGGCATCCTTCTTTGTGCTGGTTCAGCGGCTATTTTTGCTTCTGGGAATGTTGAAATTCGTAATGAACAATTCAGAGCCATTGATCTGAACACTGCCGAGATGGATGTTATCATCGACTCGTACAACGAACTGCAAGGTAAAATTTCGTTGGAATTGCAGAAAATCAACGAAGACCTGCTCAGTGCAAGGCGCTCGGGAGATTTAGAAGGATACCGGCATGCATACGGAAGATTGTTGACCCTTTCATCGTATGCGCTGAGCAAAGACGAGACCGACATGCTTCTCGCAAGAATACTTGCTGAAGAAGAGCCCTTGAAGAAAGATCATGCGACATGGCTGTACGAGACGAGCACATATTATCGCCCGACTCTCAGCATGGAGTATTCGGAGAACGGTGATTCCTGGCGTTACAGCTACACACAACAGATCAGAAGCATGCCCGGATCCGATATCAAGCTGCCCGATACAAGCTCGGTCAGGATCGGGCCGAATCGTACAGGAATATTGGCTGGATGGGGCCTCACACCACACACCATCGATTATGGACCGGGAACAACGATCAAGATGCCTTATACGGACCAGACACTCTATGCGATCTGGCGTAACAGGGTTGTCTTCAGCGATAGCGTCACCGGCACTGAGGTGATGCATGAAGATGTCGATAACGGTGTTGTTGTCGAAGTCCCGTTACTCACGGCACCTGATGACACCTATCGTTTCGCTCACTGGTATGATCCGGTCAATCGTATATCAGTTGCTGAAGAATCATACGCTGTTCAAGGAAACGGTGCGCTATTTGAAGCAAAATGGAAGCAACTGTCTGTCGAGAAAGTCAACACACTGTTTTACGATGCTGACCACCTTCCGGTGAAAACCCAGATTAGCGTGGGATTCAGCCTTCATAACGGAGGTAATACCGATCTTATCGGATTGGTCGCTACCCTATCCTCAGACAGCCCGTATGTCACGATATTGGACAAGACCATATCGATTCGTTCGCTACCTGCCGGTACATACGGAACCAACAACTCAAGTTCACCGTCGAAAACAGAAACGCATATCATCGGGCAAGCAAACACATTCAGGTTTGTCATCGATGCCGATACGCCAAGTAAAACGGTACTGCCGTTTAGTATGACCATAAACGATCGTGACGGTGAAACTTGGACGTATGAATTTTCATTACTTACCAAATGAATCGCTTGTCTGATGGCCTATCGCACCATGGCATCATCGATTACAGATGATGCCATGCCCATTGAAAAAACAATCAAATGGTTTTTGCGTCTGATGCGAGGTACTCCTTGATGGTGTTTGCCACTGCCAAAGGTCCTTCGATCAATTGGGTGAACATGCGTTCTACTTTTTCACCCAATCCATGTTTGTACAGGTCGACGCCGAATATATCGGCCCTGCTGAGCAAATCCTTGAGCTGGTTATGAACCGGTTTTCTATCACCCAATTTGATATCAGCCACATACGAACGCATTTCTTCAAGGTTCGGATCCGGGCTAAGATCGAACGGTTCTCCGTTGTCGTTGACGGCCATCAGATATCTGAGGTATCCGGCAAACACCAGGGGAATGAATGTCAAGAACGACAAGTCCTGTTTGCCTCTGGCGACATATGCTTTGAGCGTTTCTCCAAACCGAACAACAAGTTTCTTTGAAGTATCTGTTGCTATCCGTTGGGGAGTGTCGGGAACAAACGGATTCGGGAAACGTACTTCAATCGTTGTTTTGATGAAATCCGTTGCGTCGATGATGCCCGGGTTGACAACAACCGGCATCCCTTCGATATATCCGACCTGCTCGATAAACGCCTTCAAATCAGGATTCTTCATCTCGGCAGAAATCGATTCATATCCGAGCAGACAGCCATAGATCGCCAAAACAGTATGCAGGGGATTCAAACATGTGCCGACTTTCATCCGTTCAATCTTATCAATCGTTTCCTTATCTGAGAACAACACCCCTACGTTCTCCAACTGAGGCCTGCCGTTGGGGAAAATATCTTCTATCGCCAGATATTGGGTTTCTTCAGCATTCACAAACGGAGCCACAAACGTATTTTTTTTAGTCTGGGTCAGTTCCATGCCTTCCACACCATCATTGTTGAGCAATTCAATTACGGTATCTGCCGGTCTTGGAGTGATCTTATCGATCATGCTCCAATTGAATGAAACCTTCTTCTCATCTGACACGTAATGTCTGAATGCTTTTTCACACAATCCTTGTTGCACCCAAACATCGACGAAAGTCATTACAGCTTCTTTGAGTAACGTACCGTTATGGCTACAATTGTCCATACTGACCAAGGCTACAGGTAGTGCCCCGCTCTTGAACCGTTCACGCAACAAGGAAGCGACCAACCCGATCGTGGTGTCCAACACACCCTGCGTCTTATCCAAATCGGCTTGAATCCAAGGAAGCAATTTCCCGGAGCCGTCTTTAACGGCATATCCTTTTTCAGTGATGGTAAAGGAAACGATCTGTAACGAAGGAGCTGTGAAGATCTCAACCATACGAGCGTATTCGCTCTTTGGTTTTACACTTTCCACTACCGACGCCACGACTTCTTTTTCTATGGAGCCATCGCCTTTCAATGTAATCGCAAGCGAAAGGTTATCATAATCTCGGTAAGCTTTGTCGAGAATCTCTTCGTCAAACGCTTCACTCACTATGATGCCGGTATCTGCCAGTTTCTTATTCAACAGATGTTGTTGAAGCACAGCCGGAAATACCCGGAAGATGTTTCCAGCTCCGAAGTGGAGCCATGTAGGGCGGTCTTTTGTCTTACGGGTTACTGAATCGATATCGAATTCGGGAAGCACATAACCTTTTGCCTCCCAAAAACTTCTCTGTTTCAGGTTTTCTTTGGTCAATTTCATCGCAACACTCCCATTCTGATGATCTGCGGTTATCCGCCACATACAATGTAACCTTAATATTCCACCCTTGTACAGCCATTTTGACATCAATCGGAATACTGTATCACATGGCAAGTTCCTTGGCAGCGGTCCTACTACCGTTTATTCTAGAGCCTGTCCAATTCCAACGCCAGAGAGCAAGTACGCAAGAATACGGATGTTCAACAGGAATTATTTCACCTGTTGAACATCTTTGCTGGCAGGTATTTGTAATTCGTGTGATTCGAGAAAAATCCGGCCAGCAGGAAAATGCCCGTCTCCGATATACATAATCCGTACTGGCCGGCGAGGGGTTAACTTTTCAGAAAGAAGGCGATTGGAATGAAAAAAACATTTTATCCGAACTGTCCGGCGTAAGAGATAACACCAATTGCTCATCATGGCATCGTGTTATCTTCACTCTCATCACTTCAGCTCTATTATCGATGGTCGCATAAAGCAACACGTCATCATCCTCATATTTTAAAGTCGCTGTCTGGATCACTCGTGTCGATCCGACTTGCGCATACACGCTCACTTTAAAATAATTGCCCGATTCATCAAATCTGGTAATGCTTAACAGCCCCCATGTTTTTTGGCCAAGGCTATAGGCTTCCTGAGCGACCCATCGGGAAGAATCGATGATATCGCGTTCTTGCGTCACATCGACACTTGATGGGTTGTTTTCGCATCCGGTACATCCGCAAATAAGGAATACCGCTGCAAGC
This sequence comes from Spirochaetales bacterium, assembly GCA_012523305.1. Taxonomy (GTDB): domain Bacteria; phylum Spirochaetota; class Spirochaetia; order Sphaerochaetales; family Sphaerochaetaceae; genus JAAYDK01. The sequence continues at coordinate 71,934 of JAAYIV010000029.1, read as the reverse complement.
AACAACCATATCATCCTTAATTTCATGCGAGACCTCCTCTTTTTTTTGGATTGGTACTCATATCATTGCATGAAATTGTATTATAGTAAATGATAAAATTTTTTTTATTTGTTATATTATAAGTAGTTATATAATTTTAGCTATGTGTGAACGTGCCATAACATCTCTGTTCGATATTGACAACATATTATGACTAACTACCCGATTCGGACTGAGATCATGATTGTTTTGTTCAAAAATCGCCGGCTGCTCGGATAAACCTGCATCCGGATCAATTCGAACTATGATCAGTGTATACTAACAAACAATATTTGTTAAGTTTTATTTTTATATATTATAAAGAATTATATTTGAATAGTTACAATTCTTATATTTAAAATCCTATAAAAGATGATAGACCTATCCGCAATCAGAACCAAATGGTTCGTGTTACGGGTACCGACGAGCATACATTGCAGAGTTTTAGCAATTTAACAATCTCCTTCTGCAGGTATTACAAACGGGTAAATACTTGATACATTCTTTTACCGGATGTGGTTAATTCAATGGATGCACTGACTACCGTTGATCTGAATGAATCAATTCAACAATTTCTCTCATTGCCATCTTGGCTTCGGGTATTGGAAATAATGGAAACACATGATTCATTTTCGGATAAATCCGTACATCGATCTGTGCGTTTTGATTTTTTGCGATGTGGGCAAATTTCTTTGCATCTGCCAAGAATAATTCATGAGTACCCACAAAAAGCGTGATCGGACTCACATGCGCACATGACCCGTATATCGGACTCACTTTGTAATCGTGTACGTCAGTTGCACCGGCCCAAGCCTTTCCTGCAGTTATCAGATAGGAACGCTGCAGCATCGGGTCTTTGGCTTCCAACTCATCCATGTCAGCATTTTCCATCGAGACATCCAACCAGGGAGACAATAAGATCAATCGTTTGGGTTGCGGCAACTGATATTCCTTGAGAGCCTGTGCAAAGGCCAGAGCCAAGCCCCCGCCTGCGGAATCTCCCATGAATATCGTTGCGCATCCACCGCAAATATCCAGCAGCAGTCTATACAACCGCTCGAGCATGCCGAAAGTCTCCGCGTAGGTATGCAAGGGTGCTTTGGGATACAATGGTGCAATTATTTCAGCTTTGGTTTTTTTGGCGAGTCGATCGAGAAATGTCCAATGGGGCAATAACGGCTGCTGTACATATGCTCCGCCATGCAGATAGAGAATCCTCAATGGAGAAGCACTTGCTCCCCCGAGTACGATACAATCGAGTCCGGCCATTTCTACCCGTTGCATCTTGCCGGTCAATCGTAATGCAATCGGTAATTCATAGCGCATTTCATTTTCAAGAGCTTGTTCCGATAAGAATTTTACCGGATCGTCGGGAATCGTGAAAAGCCCATACTTTATTCTGAAAGCGAGTAATCGTTCAGCATACCAAGACGATGCGCTTCGTTGCTCTTTGCGAGCGATAAACACAGAGAATCCATATAAAACCACTACCAAGACCAGTATTATCCACTGCGTAAGTGAAAACATCCGATTCTCCAGTTACTCATCACCGCGATACTTGCTTTGCAGAGTAACGGTCTTGCCCAACATCTGTCAATAATGCAAAAAAAACAAATCAATGCCAATTCCATATCCGTGACGGTTGTAAGATCAGTGTGCCTATCGGACATTGGGCATCATTGGCCACAGCTTCACATTTTGCCATCAATGCATAAAAAGCAGGAATATTCTCATTCGATAACGACTCGTAGTTCCCTTGCCCTTTACTGAGGATGAAATCGCAGGTATGTAATAACTCCAAAAACTCACCGGAAGCTTGATTCAGTACCAACCCGGGAGAAGCCACACCGCTGGAAACCACGGTTGCGACGCCGTCGATGCCACATTCCAAAGCATCTTCTATTACACAATCATTCAAAACAGGATATCCTCTGGTGGCGTAATACATCGTGATGTCCGGATAGGTTGCCACCATCGTTTCGAGAAGAATGCGATCGAACAATACTTCACCGGCATTGTCACCTATGACCATCATGCGATCTACATGTGGCAATTGATCTTTAAAAGCTTCATATTTGAAAAATTCAGCTCGTTCGGCGGATGATTGTTCGTTTAACCGGCTGACAATTCGTTCAATTTCACCTTCAACATCAAAATCTGGAGGATAGACGCCATAATCGATGATATTGCCCGCACAAGCGAATTCAATAGCCATCTCGAGGGGATCAGGTGCCGTCATTACGGTCTGCTTCGCCCTCCCATACGCATTCAATGCCAATGCATTGGCTTTTTTCTTGAGTGCCGCATATGGGTCCACGCCTTTCATCTCTTCGGCAAGTGCCGAGAACATGCACATGCCCGCTTCCGCAGGAGACACATCGAAAGGCATCTCTTTCAATGCGGAGCCCAAGCGAACATATACTCGTCTGATTGCCTCTTCATCAAGGGCACCCACCCTACCTGCTTGCAGTACTTGATTAAAAAAACAGGGGATACACGATAATTGGATATTCATGCAGTTAGGTATATCATGTTAGAACAATCGTTGACATACCCCTGTACGAGTGCTCGCTCTTTATTTACTATGGTGGTATGGAAGAACAACAACCGACAAAAGTAGTTTTGATGGCAAATTTCACTAAAGAAGAAGTCTTTGCCGTGATGCGTGCAGTGAAAAGTCAGTTGCCCGCGCAAAGCGAGGTGGCCTTTGCGATGGCAACGGACCATTCTCTTGAGATGAAACTCAAAGACATCGTCAAAGACGTCAGTGAAGAACATGCATACTTCAAGAATAAACAGAGGAAATCCGGTGAAATCCCTACCGGTTCACGTCAAACACCTGATTCGCCTCCATCCGGTGAGCGGTAGTTCCGTCTCCGAGCTGTCCATATTGGTTGTAGCCCCAGGTAAAAACGGTGCCGTCTGTCTTCAGGGCAAGCATGTGGAATCTACCCGCACTGACATGAGCAACATCGTCCATCAGTTTTTTAAATGAAGTTGAATCGATAGCCCATTCGGACCTGTGGGGGCCTGTAATTCCAGTATTATTGCTACCGGCAAACCACAACGAGTTGTCTTCTTTTATGATTAGTGAGTAGGATTCTTTTGCCTGTATGCCCTTAACCCCGTCAGCAATCTTTACGAACATTGCATGGGATGTTGGTTCTGCAAATCCAAATTGTCCTTTTGCATTATTACCCGCAGCATAGAGTGTCCCGTCGTTTTTCAAAATCAATACGTGGGAGCTTCCTGCGGCTACCGCTTGCACCTCATCCGCAACTTGAATCGGTGAGGTAACATTGTTGAAAAATGACTGTGAATTGCCAAGCTGTCCCTTATCATTTGCCCCGAAAGCCCAAAGTGTCCCGTCTGTCTTAATTGCATATGAAGTTTGATTTGCCGAAGCAATCGAGACCACATCCGTCATCACTTTCATCGGGACATCCGTAGATCGCATACTTTCCAAACCAAGCTGACCGTTTACTCCATATCCGTTTACCCATAGGGTACCGTCATGTTTCAATATCATGGTATGTGAAAGACCCGATGCCACAGAACGCACATTGTCTGTGATATATACGGGAGTAGTTTTTGCCATGCTCGTACCATCGCCAAGCTGGCCATAACGATTCTGGCCGCTCGCCCATAACGTTTTATCATTCTTGATGAAGAACAAAGCATCATTATGAGCAGCAACCGCTTGGACATCGCTTCCGACTTGGACAAATTGCCTTGCACTCCGTGCTTCTTGAATTCCATTGTTCCGGCCGGTGCTCCATAACGATCCGTCACTTGCCACCACCAAGGAAAATTCTTCACCCGTAGCAATCATATCGGCTCTCAATTTCGATTCAGGCATGATAGAAAAACGAGCGATTTGATCATAGATGGTATCGTCCAACACACCGATACCAAGCAAATAGAGATTGTCTTTATCCAGATACACCGCCATTTCACTCAAAACATCCACATAATCATAATTCTCATACAACGGTTCATCATAATTGTTTTGCGGACCATATAACGCCATGTAGAGCCAAAACCCGGGGGTATGGTTGGTTATGGCATAGTGACCGTCATCGGGAGCCTCAAACACGATAAATGGATCAGAATTGAGAAGCACATCAAAAGGGCTGTCAATATCTGGCAGATATACCGCACCGTCGGCATCAGGAACATAGACTATCGGTTCATCTGAAAACACCGGGCTTACAAAGCAGCACAGGATAATCAGCACACACAGTGAGATTTTTTGAACTCTGGTTAGTTGCATTTGTTTTCCTCTTGTTTATGAACACTAACATGGCAACTCCACCTCTGTAAAACTAAAATTTGTAATATTGTCAAATAATCGACCTTTGTTAAATTTAGGTGAACTATCATATGTTTCGATTTATACTCTTGGCATGCAGAAGCGACAGTCTTTAAAAAGAGTCTTGGCGATTACCATCTTTGTTATTGTTCTCATAGGAAACATCCCGGCTACTTGGCAGAAGATAACAACAGAACATTTTATCTTCATCTTCGAAGATGAGAACCTGCACTATGTTCGACAATTGGCCAGTACCGCGGAGTCGTTATATTCCACCCTTTCCGAACTACTCGACAATCACCCGAAAACATCTATCCCGGTAATCATCGGCACACAAAGCGCTGACGCGTATGGATATTACACGAGTGCTCCCTCTTCGGTCTTTTTATCACTTACGAGTCCTGCCACAAGATTTCTAGGACAACGCAGTTCAGATTGGCTTTCTTCAGTTTTCGTCCATGAATTGACCCATTACCTCCATCTCACATCAAAGAAAGGCCTTTTCGGTACATTGTCATATGTATTCGGGCCCGATATCGCCGTCATACCGAGTAGTTTTATGAGTGGATGGTGGGTTGAAGGAATCACTACCTATGCCGAGACCGCTTTTGTAGAAGGCGGGCGCGGTGAGGACCGACTCTTCGAACTTGAGTTTAAAGCTCCGATAGTAAACAATTCCATGTGGTCGTTGTGGCAAGGAAGTTACCAATCGAGCTACCCCCCATCGGGACGGATTTATAGTACCGGATATGTGATGGTAGCATATCTGATGGACACGTATGGAACATCGGTTTTCGAAGAAATCAACCACAAATTTCTCAGATTCCCATTTTTAGGTCTTTCTTTTCCAATCAGGAAAACGACGGGACTAACAGCCAAAGACATCTTCGCATCAGCTCAAAGCCGACTCAAAGCTTCATTCCCACAAGTCGAGCCTCTGATCGGCGTGACAGCATTCTCACCTGTGAAGACAGGACACTTTTATCTACCCCTACATACCGAAATGGGTTGGATCGGATATGCTACCACACCGGAAACGGGAAGTGCGATAGTCCGGTATGCTGATGACGGTTCGACATTCGAAGTATTGAAACGCATGGTGTTAAGCGATGAATTCTCGTTCGATTCAATTCAGGACGGATCGCTTTGGGCCATTGCAACGCCTTGGGAAAAGACGATCAAAACAGACGGTACCCGAAAAGTCCCAGTCACATACAGTGATGTGTTTCTCTATGACTATGATGCAGATACCTTCACCAGACTCACCTGGAAACAGCAATTGCTACAACCGACAATCGACCAATCAGCTTCATACATCGCAGCTATCGAACCGTTAGGGACCCAATATCGGCTGGTGATAGTAGATGTGGATAATCCAGACGTACCAAGGGTGTTGTACGAACCTACTGACGCGTCTGTTTACGAACCGCAGTTTATGCCTGACGGGAACCATATTGTCGCGATTGAAGTTTCTGATGGGCTCGCGACACTGGTAGTCATCGCCATGGATGGGTCGGCACAACATCTTTGGCCACATGGCGAAGGAGCAATCCATCGACTGAGATGTACCGATGGCTCCCATATAACATTCAGTGCCGACACATCAGGAAGTCTTTCAGTTTATAGTTACAATCTGATCGACAAGACGATATCTTTGATAATAGAAGATCCTGTCGGAGCGATCGGAGCAGAAATCAATGATGATACCATCATCTATGGCACATACGGACCTGATGGGTTTTCATTGAAAAAAACATCACTCGGGGCGATAAAGAGTGAACCGGTACGTTTCAAATCGGATATCAAGAATCCAGACTTACCAGAAATCACAAAATTTCAACCTGTCGCGTATCGAGATTGGCTACGATTTGGATTTTGGTTGCCGACTCCGATTGATGATACAACTACGTACACCGCAGGTATTACCGCCCTGTTTCATTCTCCGTTGGGCAAGCATACTGTATTGGCAACCGGTGGATGGAGCTTTACGGACAATCTGCCGATCACGCAACTTGAATATGTCTATGATGCGGGATGGGGGGTGCTGCAAACGAATGTCGAGGTCAACACTTCACTCTTTATTGAAGAGGCCCGGACTTGGTACCGTGCACATACCGCTACATCCGCACTTTCATTCGTGTTCGCTCATTGGCCCCGTCCCGATCGATTCACGACTTTGAAGGCAACTCCTGCGATCCAATTCACAACGACCGGCACTACTTCCAGTTTTATTGCGGCATACGGGATGCAATTGAGTCGGGGTGATTATGGGTCTTCACGAGCTTTTTTCGGAAGATCGAGCACAAGTGTCGCCATCGGCATGAACGCTATCTTTAATTCAAGCGGCAATTTATTTGAATTCAGGCCGACACTGTATGCTGCCAGGCAATTTGCCCTAGGGAACTCAGGTCATGCGATCAGCGTAGAAATAGCAACTATCGCAACCACCGGACAAGTATTACAAACATACACACTGGCACCGAAGGGCAATGTGTTCGAACCAAGGGATTCAGGAAAAATTAAATCAACGGGAACCATAGGGTGGCACATCCCGCTAGGCCTGTATGACATTCCGATTCCTTACGGAGGTCTAACTGCTATCGGGGCACGGTTGTTCGCACAAACAAGCGCATACTACAACCCAGGCGAGTTTTCATGGGAAAAAGATGTCTATCTCGGCGGAGAGTTACATGTAAAGCTTGCTTTCGGATCAAATGCGATTGCCAGACCCTACATTGGCTTCATGACTCGTATTTCAGATCGGGCGTCCAGAATCTATTTCAATTTGGGGTTCCCGAATACTTCGATTATCAGCTCTCGTGATGAAACCGGTCAGTTCGGCATCATTCCCGTATATGCCTTATCTTTGTAGGTATTCTCAAGACACATCATCAGAACAATGTGATAGAGGTACTGCAGGAAAAACTCCCCTTCGGTCCTAGAGCGATTATCCCTTCCTTCTCGATAAGCCTGTCAGGATTATCACCGAGTTTTGATCCTACTCCATGCCAAGGTTCGATACAAACAAACAAAGGATGTCGCACATAGGTTGTCCAGATACCGAGATATGGAAATCCATCGATAGACATGGTAACCCCATGGGGATAGGTATCTGATGCTAGCGTTACATGTTTTGATGAAAAATTCTTGATCACAATGGCATCATTGGAAAAATTTTCCGCACTCAATGGCTGTAAACCCTCTTCAAACGCACCGTTGGAAACTGTTCCTGAACGATAGCCTTTGGCAATCCCGACCCTGTCCGCCATACTCTTGCGCGCATCGAACTTGAGATAATAATCATCAATGCCTGAACCAGGATTCATCAGGCCAAAATCAAATCCCGGATGGAATCCGATTGAGAAATACATGGTTGAAGTGCCTGTGTGCTCGACTTCAGCCTCTATCCGTACAGTCTTGCCCTCAAGGAGGTAATTGACTCGCAGGACAAAATCAAACGGATAAATTTCTTTCGTCTGACCATTACTTGAAAGAACAAAAGTCGCTGCTTCATTACGCTGTTGCTCAACAGAAAAATGCATGTTACGGGCAAACCCGTGAATACCCATTCCATAGAGCTTCCCATCATATTGATATTGGTGATCGTTTAACCTTCCGACAATCGGAAAGAGCAACGGAGAACGATTTGCCCAATACTGTTCATCGCCTTGCCACAGATACTGGTTTCCAGTTTCATTCAATACCACTGATGCTAATTCAGCTCCCAACTCATCCACTTTAACCGATATTTGATTGTTATTGAGTACTACCATGGTGTTGATTATAAACGACAATCAAAATAGTTTCCACACGGGCAAGTAACCTACCGCTTCGGACTGGAAAACATGGAAGTCACCCAAACAGTCAATTGTTCGCCAAGTATTTTGTGGTCATCTGGATGTAAATGGATACCATCGGGCATCTTGCATTCGCTGATATATGCACTCGAATCAAAGAATTGAACCTGTAATTCTTCAGCGATCGCCTTATATGTTACCGACAGTTCTTTTGATATGAGATGTCTTGATCGATTCACCATAGCTTCGTCAAAGTCTGAATTCACCGGAACAGGCGCGATGATTCCTACCATGGGAGATGTGTTGTTTACGCCCGCCTCACTGTGTAATATGATTTTCACCAATCGTTTCATTCCCAAGGCAATCACCGGAGCCAATACGCCATAACGATAACTGCTATCGTTCGTACCCAACATGACCAGAACCAAATCCAAAGGTTTGTGCGATTGAAGACAGGGATACAAATACTGTGCGCCGTTACGTCCCGGGACCGTCGGATCGTCAAAAACCGTTGTCCTTCCGTTCAAGCCTTCTGGAATCACCTGATAGCCAGGACCAAGGCCTTTGGCAAGAATTGATGTCCAGCGTTGTTCATATTGATACCGATTTTGTATGTCATACGGGTTAAACCCCCATGTATTTGAATCACCATAGCAGAGAATCGTTTTGGTTCGGCTTGTTGTATCCATCCGGAAACTCCTTTTCAGGCATGGTATCACGATAAAAAAAGCCTCACAAGTGAGATCGAAACCGTTTTACCGCCTTTATCACTTGTGTCATCTTCTCTAACGATTTATGATTTTCACATCACACGCACATTTCAGGGAATGTTCAGGTATGAGAAAAACAAGGCGAACCGCAGGAGTTATAGTGATGATGCTGCTAGCATGCAGCTTCAACATCCATGCAATCGGACAAGATTCAAACGTGATCACGACCGATACGACTTTTCTTGAACGCCTTGTCGATGCGACGACTTCCGTTGGTACCATCCTTGAAAAAACATCTGCTCAAGGATTGCCGTTCTATCTTTCGGAAAAGGCTGCGCTGCTTAGATCGGCACAACAAACTATCCATCTATCACAGGCACTCGCACAAGTGTATGGTGATTCACCTGCCAAGTTGATGGACAATATCGTAAGGTTGCCATCAGAAGGAAGTCAGGGCGACTATACCATGGCAATTATCCGTGAATTTTCAGTGCTCCGACTTGAACGTAACCGTGAGATTCCACCAAATTACCTCAGCTATTCGTACGATAGCCATCCTGATGTGCTGTACCCTGGTTTCTACTCGATCACTGTTGACGGGCCTTTGTATGGTTTGAACACGTGGATATTTGCTCAAGACGGTACAATTGAGATGCTTAAAGGCAATGTCTTGCCTTCAGGAGAGTTTGATATTTCAGGGTCATGGTCAATCGATTTCGATGCTGATGGCAACAAAGGCAATATCGTCATCAATGAAATTGCATTGACAGACCTAGACAGTGGCAAAAAAGTAGTATCTTTACCGATTGAAGAACCGGTTTCTGAATTCTATGCTGAATTGTGGCCAAAGGTGATCCCGATTCCGCCGAAAGCTAGAAAACAAACTCTGGTAATAGATATCGCCACGGGTGGGTACCACTCGTTGGTACTGTTGGATAATTACCGTATCATGGGTGCGGGAAGCAACGAAGATGGCCAACTTGGTTTGTACGATACTGAGAAGACTTCGATATTTAAGGAAATATCGCAACCTTTTACCGCAATCGATGCCAACGCACGTTATTCATTAGCTATGCGCTCAGATGGATCTTTGTGGGGATGGGGTGCCAACGAATACGGTCAACTCGGCATCAGCGATTTCACGAGCATCCCCTACCCGGTGAATTTACTCGATGATGTCATGACGATGTCAGCCGGCTGGTACCATTCAATGGCCATCACTAAGGATGGAAGGCTGTGGGCGACAGGAGCCAATCGCAATGGCCAATTAGGAAACAAAACCGCCACCGACAACGCCGGGTTTGTCCCTGTGGCAAGCAATATGAAAGAGGTTGCCTGCGGTGGATATCATTCGCTTGCTCTGGATACCGACGGAGTTCTGTGGGCAACGGGCAATAATGCATACGGCCAATTGGGAGACAACACCCTTGATGCGAAGACTACATTCGTTAAAGTAGCTGAACACGTAGTATCCATTGCTGCCGGAGCCTTTCATAGCCTGTATATAGACAAAGACGGACAGTTATGGGCAACAGGAGCCAATGAGGAAGGCCAATTGGGAAACGGCAATCAGACAGATTCACATTCTTTCATCAAAGTAGCTGACGATGTTGTCACCGTAAGTGCGGGACGCAACCACAGTGCTTATATTGACGGCTCCGACAGGTTATGGGTGATGGGAGACAACCGTTTCGGACAAGCGGATGGATTTGCCTATCAACCAAACGTATGGCCATACCCTGTGATGGAGAATGTCAAGAACGTCTGCTGCGGTTGGTACCACAACATGGTGCTCACCAATGACAATCAGGTGATTACCACCGGTTACCATGGAAGTGGCCAGCTGGGAGTTGACCTGCCCGAATGGGAATCCGGTCCGGTGTTCGTTGAATTACCGTAAGCACAGAAGAAAAGAAACGAAATGTGTGGTTGATGGAGGCAGAGCATGAAAAGAACCTCTTTGGGTCAGGATTCGGTGGTGCTTGTGACAGGCGGAAATAAGGGTATCGGTAAAGAAACCGCCCGTGAATTTTGCAAACTAGGGTGTTTTGTCTATATTTGCGGACGGGACAAGACAACGCTTGAAGCCACCAAAGAGGAATTTCTCAAAGATCACTATTCGATTGAGGCCCTGGAATGCGACATCCGTGATTATCAATCGTGTTCACAACTCATTGCCACCGTTATCACACAGAAAGGCCGTCTTGACGTATTGGTGAACAATGCGGGCATGTCGATGCGTGGTTCAATCGAAGCCTCATCGTGCAACATCATCGAGGAGATGATGAAAGTCAATTACCTTGGCCCTGTGGCTCTGACCCATTATGCTATCGGCCCTTTGAAAAAAAGTCGTGGAAGCATCGTCTTCATCTCAAGTTTGACAGCACTGCACGGATTGCCGGAAGTCGGTCCGTACGGGGCTGCGAAGCTGGCTCTGAAAAACCTTAGCGAGTCATTGAGGGCAGAATTGTATCAAGATGATGTTCATGTCGGCATACTCCATGTTGGATTCACTGACTTTGACAGCGGTAAGGTAATCTACGACAATAACGGAAAACTCATCCCGTTAAAACGGGCAAAGAACCACCAGACACGAAATGAAGTGGCACGACAGGTGCTAGTATGCGTTCGCAGGCGAAAAAAGGAAATGACGCTGACCGCATTGGGCAAGACGGCTAGTTTCCTCTACCGCCACTTTCCGCGGACCAGCGACGCATTGGTTTGTAAACTCTCAGCAAAAAAGTTCTTGGTCGGCAACTGAATCTTTCTTTCTAAAACAACTGGCGATCATAGTGCGACTATGACGAATTGCGGTATCTTGATTGATTGGCCTTGGTTTATGTATGCTTTTACCTAACCGGAGGTTGAAATGGACATTGCAAAACGATTGGCAACTGTAGTTACCCACCGCAGATCTTATAACTATTGGGATATCACTTCGATAGATCCACAGAAAGTGAAAGCCCTTCCCTATTCACTACGGGTCATGCTGGAAAATATTCTGCGCTCATGCGGTGAAGGTAAAACACCATGGAGTACTGTCGAAGCGTTCATGGAGCACGCAAATACGGACTCTGCGATTGAAATCCCATTTTACCCCGCACGAGTGCTGATGCAGGATTTCACAGGGGTTCCTGCCGTTGCCGATCTCTGTGCGTTGCGTGATGCGATGGTTGAAGCCAAAGCCGATCCCAATGCAATCAATCCCGTCATTCCCGTTGATTTGGTCATCGACCATTCGGTACAGATCGATGCGTACGGTACTTCAAAAGCAATCGAAGAAAATGTACGTTTGGAATACCAACGCAATACCGAACGCTACAAGCTCTTGAAGTGGGCGCAGGGAGCGTTCGACAATCTGAGAATCGTTCCGCCGAGTTCAGGTATTTGCCATCAGGTAAATCTCGAGCACCTCGCACCGGTAACAGTTGAAAATAACGGTACGATCTATTGTGACAGCGTCGTAGGGACCGACAGTCATACCACCATGATCAATGGTCTCGGTGTGATGGGATGGGGAGTCGGTGGCATCGAAGCTGAAGCTGCGATGCTCGGACAACCATATTGGATGATTATTCCGAAGGTCGTCGGGTTCAAGCTTTCTGGTACATTGGCTGCCGGTTGCACCGCAACCGATGTGGTGCTTACCGTGACTGAAATGCTTCGCAAGAAAGGAGTGGTGGGATGCTTTGTTGAATTCTTTGGACCGGCTCTGCCAAATCTTACCGTCGCCGACAGGGCAACCGTGGCGAACATGAGTCCGGAGTACGGTGCTACAATGGGATTTTTCCCCATTGACGAACGAACCATCGAATACTTGGAGCTCACGGGGCGTAAGGGTCAAGCAGAACTGACCGAAGCCTTCACAAAAGCAAACATGCTGTTCTACGATCCGACGTGCGAACCTCATTACAACGACGTACTTTCGCTGGATCTGTCGACAGTAGAGCCTTCTATCGCAGGTCCTTCGAGACCCCAGGACAGAATCACGCTCAGTGCTGCCAAAGCCACGATAGGGCATTTGATCGATACCAATCGCTGTGCGGACGTCCAGATCAACGGCGTGAAAAAAACCATCAAAGATGGTGCGGTTGCCATAGCGGCAATAACCAGTTGCACCAATACGTCCAATCCCGCAGTGCTCATCAGTGCGGCATTACTTGCCAGGAATGCCTGTAATAAGTCCTTGAAAGTAGCTCCATGGGTGAAGACATCCTTTGCTCCCGGATCAAAAGTCGTCGAAGATTATCTCAGCGAATCCGAATTGTTGGGATCACTTGAACAACTCGGTTTCAATATCGCCGCTTTCGGATGCACCACCTGTATAGGGAATTCAGGGCCTTTGCACCCTGAAGTGGAAAAAGCACATGCGCAAAACAATCTCCTCTTGTCAGCCGCCCTTTCAGGCAACAGAAACTTTGAAGGACGCATCCACCAACGCGTGGCAGCTTCATTTCTTATGAGCCCGCCACTGGTGGTTGCCTATGCCTTGGCAGGTACCATGCATATCGATTTTTCAACGGACCCTCTGGGAGAGGATGCCGATGGGAAACCGGTGTATCTTGCAGATATCTGGCCCGATGACAGAGAAATAATAGAATTGATGAACAAGCACGTGTCAGCCAAGGCCTTTAGTTCTCGCTATGCTGATATCTTTACAGGTGATGAATTGTGGAAATCATTGGAAATACCACAAGGGAACACCTATCAATGGGACAAGAACTCCACCTATATCGCACGGCCACCATTTGTTGAAGGAATTACCTCCAAACTAGAGGATGTTTCACCGATAAGCAAGGCCAGGGCATTGCTGGTCATGGCCGATTCGGTTACCACAGACCACATTAGCCCTGCCGGATCGATCGACGCCACATATCCTGCCGGTGTCTATCTTGCTTCAAAGGGCATCAAGAAGGAAGACTTTAATTCCTACGGTTCGCGACGGGGAAACCACGAAGTAATGGCAAGGGGTACCTTTGCGAATATCCGTATACGCCAACAGTTGTCAGCGCCGCAGGTGGGGGGATTCACTCGAAAGCTTCCTGAAGGAACATTACTTCACGTCTATGATGCTGCAATGGCTTATATGAAGGAAAACACCGCCACGATAATCCTGGCTGGGAAGGAATATGGTACCGGTTCTTCGAGAGATTGGGCTGCGAAAGGTCCGAAACTGCTTGGGGTACGGGCGGTGATCGCCCAATCGTTCGAGCGAATTCATAGAAGCAATCTCGTGGGCATGGGGATTCTTCCGTTGGTGTTCGCCGAAGGAGAGAGTTACCAATCACTGAAATTGGACGGCCATGAACAATTCACCATAGCATTGCCACAACAGTGGACAATCCAACAACGGCTTGTGATACAGGCAGTGAAACAAGATCGGTCGGTGATTGAATTCAGTGCAATCGCCAGATTGGATTCTGAAACTGAAATCGCCTACTACCTCAATGGTGGAATCCTTCCCTTCGTACTACGCAGCAAGCTGAGTCAAAGCTAGTGCGGAAGCTTGTCGGATTTATTGGATTTCTCGATGCAAGCGGCATGTCCCGGCTTGTCGAATATGTGGGCAACCATGATGTCATCGAGTGTCTCCGATCAGATGTGCTGCTTCAGTTGCAGTGTGCGCTGCGGGATTACCTTGTAGTCGGAGGATTGCCTGAAGCAGTAAACATCTGGCTTAAGACTAAGAATTATCGAAAAGTAGATGCGTTTCTTGATGCGACGCTGGAGTCGATGTACGGCGAACTCGATGTGTCGTATCCCGATGCAAAGGCGCTCTGGAATGAAACTGCGAGCCAACTGGCAAGAGAGAATTCAAGATTCCGCCGATTGCGACCGAGACGTCCGGTTCCTGCATGGCTGGTTGAACAATTGCTCAATCATCTCGTGCACACCGGTAGCGCAACGAAAGTTCATCGGCTTGATTCCCCCAACGAACATTACGAGAACTTTATCCTGCAAAGCCAATTCAAGATCTATCCGCTCGATACCGGATTGTTCAGGAGAATGGCTCGTCTCGGTCCGGAAGCTGTGCTGGAAGATGTTCCCCAGCTCAGCCGATTCAGGGGGACCGTGACAGAATCATACGTATTGCGAGAACTATTGTTCCTCAATGTCCCGATATTCTACTGGAAGGATGGTAATACCGCAGAAGTCGATTTCATCGCCGATTTTCATGGTAAGCTTCTCCCGATTGAAGTAAAAACATCTACTAACGTCAAATCACATTCGTTAGCCCTATACCGTCAACAATACCATCCGCCGATCGCCTTGCGCTATTCAATGTTGAACCTTAAACATGACGATGACCTGTTGAACATACCCCTGCCAATGCTTCATTTCACCAACCAGCTGTTACATACCGATGGTATGAACCAATAATTTTTACGCAAGTGAAGTATGTGCAATTTTGCAATTTGATTGACTTGGTACGATTGCCACCCTACACTTTATCCTGATGGTAATATGGTATGGCAACTTCTCTTGAAAAAATACAATCCGTGATGACCAAGAAGTACGGGTCGGCTTTGGAAATTTCGACTCCGGGATCTTCTATTCGTCTTGAAGGATCTCTTGACACATACCAGATGAAAGTCGAAGCAGGCTGGACTGCCGCACGCTTTGGTTACAAAGCAGTTATAAACGATATCACAGTACCCGATGTCCAAGAAGAAACAATAGCCTGTTCTTCATATGTTGACAACGTATTGGAACGATTGCATTTCGATGTGGCTATCATTGGTGGAGGAGTCATCGGAACATCAATCGCACGGGAACTATCAAAATGGAACATGAAGATCATACTGATTGAAAAGGAAGAAGATGTGGGAGTCCACACATCAAGCCGGAATGACGGGATGATCCATGATGGATTCGCAGCAAAACCAGGTACATTGAAAGCTCTCTATAATGTAAGGGGAAATCGTTTATGGGAGCCGCTCGCATCGGATTTGGGAATCGGTTTTAAACGACCTGGATCATTGCTGCTTTTTTCAAATCCGGCGATGAAAGCTCTCTATCCGCTCATGGCTGACAGAGCAAAACGGAACGAAGTGGACGGATGGGAATTCTGGAGCCGCGAACGTGTGATTGCTGAAGAGCCTTATGTAACCAGCAAGCAACACGGAGGATTCTTTCTTCCGAGTGCAGCGGTGATTTCTCCCTACAAAGCCACGGTAGCCCTTGCGGAAAGTGCCATGCTCAACGGAGCGAAGTTGATGACCTCAACCTGCCTTACCGGATTTGAAATTGAACATAACACGATTCGCAGACTTCACACCAACAGGGGAATTTGTACTGCTTCGATTGTCATCAATGCTAGCGGGAATTGGGCTGACATAATAGCTGAAATGGCTCATGATCGGTTTTTCAGCCTTCATCACCGAAGAGGCACCGAGTGCATACTCGACATGGAAAGTTCCCGTTGGCAACAGCATATCATGAGCATGCCTAGCATTCTCCAAGTTCGGGAGAAAACAAAAGGAGGAGGCATCGTCCTCACTGAAGAAGGTAATGTCCTGATAGGTCCGACAGCGGAAGAGCATCCCGGACGAGAGCAATACACCACATCACCAAGTGATATGATAAAGCTGAAAAAACATTTTACATTGAACAGCAAACTCTCAATGGATCAGATTATCACTTACTTTTGTGGTGTCCGTCCGTGTACTTACGAAGAAGACTTTATCGTCGGTCCGAGTGACAACATAAGTAACCTCATCCATGTGGCCGGTATCCAATCCCCGGGATTGGCATCAGCACCGGCTATAGCCGCTGATGTCGCTGAAATGGTTATCGCAAAGGCAAAGACGTTCATGGAGATACAACCAAAAGCTAATTGGATACCGAAAAGAACTGCCGATATCATCACCAGAAGGCTTTCATTGGAAGCTCGTGACGAATTGATACGCCTCGATCCATCATATGGCAAGATTATTTGCCGATGCGAACAAGTATCTGAAAAAGAAGTTGTCAATGCGCTGCACTCGACCCTACCGGCTACGAGCCTAGATGCCGTGAAACGCCGTACGAGAGTTCAAATGGGGAGATGCCATGGTGGATTCTGCACAGCACGCTGTATTGACATAATTGCACGAGAATTACACATAGATGCCTGTGATGTGGTAAAAAAGGGACCGGATTCTCAAATCTGCAAAGGAAACATGAGCCATGATGAAACCAATCGAATATGTTGATGTCGTCGTGCTCGGTTCCGGTCCTGCTGGCCTGGCAGCGGCTTTTGCCTCAGCCAAACAAGGAGCGAACACTGTCGTACTCGAGCGTCAGGAACGTCCGGGCGGAATTCTCAAACAATGTATCCACGACGGGTTCGGTAATCTACGTTATAACGAAACCCTTACCGGCCCCGAATATGCATATCGGGAAATACAACAAGTCATTGCTGCTCTTGTCCCGATAAGAACCAACTGTTTTGTCGCTTCCGTTGAACACGGTGAGCATCATTTTTTACTCAACTGTATCAGTCCGTCTGGAATTGAAAGAATCAGCGCACGGGCATTGGTGTTGGCAACCGGATGTCGTGAACGGACAGACCGCCAAGTGTTTATCCACGGTGACCGTCCCGCCGGTATTTTCACTGCCGGACTTGCCCAGCGGTTGATCAACATCGATGGTCTCATACCAGGCAACAGAGCGGTCATTCTAGGCTCGGGGGATATAGGACTGATCATGGCAAGAAGATTGAGCATAGAAGGAGTACAGGTCGAGGGTGTACATGAAATACGGCATGAAAGTTCCGGCCTGAAACGAAATATCCAACAATGTCTTGAAGACTTCGATATTCCCCTGTATGTACAGTCAACCGTAACATCGGTCGTTGGATCACAACGGGTAAAAGCAGTGCATGTGGCAGCTGTCGATGTTAAAAACATGCCGATAATGAGTACGGAGCAATACATTCCGTGCGATACCTTAATCCTTTCTGTCGGCTTGATTCCTGAAAACGAACTGGCTCACAGTTTGGATGTGCCGATAGATCCCGTGACCAAGGGACCTGTTGTGGACCACGTTATGCACACCATGGTGGATGGGGTCTTTGCATGTGGCAATTGTGTGCATGTCAGTGACCTTGTCGACTATGTATCGGAATCGGGAAGCATCGCCGGTAAGCATGCGGCGGCGTGGGCTCTTGACGGGTGTGCCGACCGAACACTTGTGCCGGTTTCCCGAGCAGGAAACCTGGCCTATGTTGTCCCACAAATGATTGATACAAGTTCCCCACAACGCAGTGCTTCCTGTTATTTCAGAGTCAGGCACACCATTGAACGCACAACACAACTTCGTATCAACAGTGAAGGGCAACAGTTGGATTGCCTTACATT
The DNA here is from genome assembly GCA_012523305.1 of Spirochaetales bacterium. Lineage (GTDB taxonomy): Bacteria > Spirochaetota > Spirochaetia > Sphaerochaetales > Sphaerochaetaceae > JAAYDK01. The sequence continues at coordinate 53,756 of JAAYIV010000029.1, read as the reverse complement.
TGACGAGTTGTACCCACCCCAAATGGAACGCTTCGCAATCAATGAAACAATTTTTTCAAGCATTAAACAGCCATCTGCGGATATTTCGATCGAATTGGTTCTGGTGGAGGCAAGCCATGATTAAAGAGCGTTGCATCACCTGTATAATCTGCCCCAAAGGATGCCGTATCAGCATCTCTCAAATTGATGGAGAACTAACAATTGATGGCTACCAATGCTCTAGGGGAAATGATTATGCTAGGCAAGTTGTCGAGTTTCCCGTACAGATGCTCACCACGACAGTCTCGGCATCGCACGATCACCACATAAGGATTCCAGTGAAAACCACTCGTGAAATCCCAGTTAACACCATCAAGGAGGCAATGCGTAAAATTCGGGCCGTACGCATTGCCCTCCCGGTACGTATCGGTGAGGTCATTGTTGAAAATCTACTCGACTTGGATGTTGATGTCATAGCTACGGATTCAGTCACACCACATAATTGGAGGAATCATGAAAGCTGATAACGAATTGGTCCTTGCCCTTGATTGCGGCACTCAAAGCCTCCGCGCCCTTTTATTTTCGAAACAAGGAACCTTGGAAGCCAAAGAAAAGATCGAATATATCCCGTATGTGAGTGAATATCCCGGGTGGGCCGAACAGGATCCCTTAGTATGGTGGGGTGCTTTGGTACAAGGATGCAATCGATTGCATGAAAAACACCCGGATCTGTGGAAACAGGTTTCTGCGGTTGCTGTCACCACCCAAAGAGATTCAATGATTTGCCTTGACGCTGGGGGGAACCCGTTACGTCCGGCAATCCTCTGGATGGACGCACGCAAGGCCCCATGTCCTTATATCCCGAAAGCCCTGATGAACCTTACCTACAAAGCGATCGGAATGGAAGAAGCAATCTTGCACACCCAGGAAGCAGCTGCCTGCAATTGGATTCGCAAGTATCAACCGGAAACGTGGCATGATACTGCGCAATTTTCTCAAGTATCGGGATATCTAAACTACAAACTGACACATAATCACGTCGATTCGGTTGCGTCACAGATCGGACATATCCCTTTTGATTATAAAAAGCAACAATGGGCTCATCAAGGGCATTTAAATACGATGATGTTCCCCGTAGAACCTGAAAAACTTCCTCATTTGGTAGCTCCAGGAACAATTATGGGAAAAATTACCAAAGAAGCTGCAAAACAAACCGGACTGCCTGAAGGACTTCCTGTGGTCGCCGCCGGTAGTGACAAAGGTTGTGAAACCTTAGGAAGCGGGGTTATCGACGAATCGGTCGCATCGTTGTCATTCGGAACGACAGCAACAGTCCAAACCACCACCAGACGATATGTAGAGCCACTAAGATTCATGCCAGCCTATCCTGCGGTCCTTTCAGGACATTTTAATCCTGAAGTTGAAATATTCAGGGGATATTGGATGATTTCTTGGTTTAAAAACCAGTTCGCCTACAAAGAAGTAACAGAAGCCGAACAAAAAGGCATTTCAGCCGAACGCATGCTTGATTCGTTATTGGAACAAACTCCATGCGGATCTTTCGGGCTTATGATGCAACCGTATTGGACGGCAGGATTGAAACAGCCTTCGGCAAAAGGAGCGATCATAGGGTTCGCGGATGTCCATGAACGGGCACACGTCTACCGGTCGATCATAGAAGGATTGGCGTACGGTCTTCGCGAAGGACTTGAAATGATTATCAAAGCAACGAAAGTTCCCGTGAAGACCCTCAGGGTTTCTGGCGGAGCAAGTCAAAGCGACATGATTTGCCAAATATCGGCGGATGTCATGCGAATCCCGATCGAACGTGGCAGCACGTTTGAAGCGAGCGGGCTGGGAGCTGCTATGTGCGCCGCGACGGCAGTAGGATGGTATCCGTCGATTGGCGAAGCAGTTCGGGGCATGAGCGGTTCGATGGATACGTTTACTCCAATTCCATCCAATGCCGATTTGTATGAACGTTTGTATCAAAACGTATACAAACGAATGTATCGATCATTAGCTCCCCTGTATGAAGAAATAAGGAAAATTACAGGATATCCCGAACGACCCGGAGCCGATAGGTAGGAGACAATATACGATGGCAAGAAAAAAAGACGAATTCGTTCCCGATTGGTTTGAAGACGCTCTTCCCGAACGTTCGTACCGTTCGATATTCAAATGGGGTAACCCGACAAAACACAAACATCCGAACAAACGGTTGTACCGTTTGATGAAGGAAAAATTCCGTTTAGATGATTCATACTTCACGACTAAGGGCGAGATGGGGCTTGAAGAAGTCCCCGAATACATTCCGTCAACACTTGAGCAGCATCACATCGATGCATTGACAGAGGTGGTCGGGACATACAATGCGCATACAGATAGTTATAACAGGCTCAGGGTTGCCTATGGCAAAACGATGGGAGACTTGCTCCGACTTCGAAAAAAGATTATCGAACATGTTCCCGATATTGTGCTTTGGCCTGAGAATCGTGATCAATTGCGAGCCATTATTAATTATTGTGAATCAAATTCTATCGCACTGTATGTATATGGCGGAGGTTCGACGGTAACTCGCGGAGTGGAAGCGATCAGGCATGGAGTTACCGTCGACATGCGTGTGTACCTGAATAAAGTGATCGCTTTTAATGAACAAGACATGACCATTACCGTCGAAGCAGGAATGGATGGCCCGACTTTGGAGCATCTATTACAAAACGCTCCTGACAAATTCAATGCGAAAAGACGTTATACTTTAGGACATTTTCCTCAAAGCTTTGAGTATTCGGTCGTAGGGGGGTGGATCGTAACCCGTGGGGCGGGACAAAACTCGACCTATTACGGGAAGATCGAAGATATGGTATTTGATCAAGATTACGTTTGCCCACGTACTATGGATCTGAAGACGAAAGGATTTCCAAGAAAAGCAACCGGGCCCGATATCGACCAGATCATGATCGGAAGCGAAGGTTCTTACGGGATCCTTTATAGCGCGACACTGAAAGTTCACGTTTTTACTCCTTCCACCACACGACGGTTCTCCTACATCTTCAAAGATTGGGAACACGCAAAACAAGCGGTCAAGGATATCATGCAGAACGAGTGCGGCCTGCCCAGTGTTTTCAGATTATCCGATCCGGAAGAAACCGATATCGCACTGACCCTGTACGGTGTCGGTGGGACATTCTTGGATACATTGCTCGAAATGGCAGGGTTCAAAAGAGGAAAACGCTGCTTGCTACTTGGAACCGCAGAAGGCAAATCATCGTATGCATCGTTGATTGCACGCAATATTCGATCGATATGCTTGCGAAACAAAGCGATGTGGACCTCAGGCTATGTGGCAAAGGCATGGGAACATGGCAGATTCACCGATCCTTACCTCAGGGAAGATTTGCAAGATCATAATATAGTGATCGATACATTGGAGTGTGCGACCACATGGTCACAGCTTGAGCACGTATATGATCGAGTACGCACGTATTGCCACAATCGACCAGAGACGATCGTCATGACCCACATGTCCCATTTTTACCCGCAAGGATGCAATCTCTATTTTATTTTCATCGCAAAAATGGAAGCCCTCGAGGAGTATAAGGAATTCCAGAAAGGAATCTTGGACAATATCCATCTTTCAGGTGCTGCGATAAGTCACCATCACGGAATCGGTAAATCGTTCGCACCTTGGTTGCAGGCAAATATCGGGAAGGAATCGCTGGATATCTTCAAACATCTCAAAACATTTTTCGACCCGAACAACATCCTCAATCCGGGAGGGACTTTAGCGCTGGACCTTGAAGAAACAGAGTATCGGTTAACTCAAGATACTAGAAACTGAAGGTTTAATTTTTCAATTATATCGGATACATTTATGCCAAGATAGGAGTAACTCAAGTTGTCAAGGCGCCCTCTTTTTACAGTACTGCGTTATATTTTTCTCATCATACTGGTAGGGTTAATCGGATTTGCTGCGTTCTTACTCTTGGGAACCAGGGAAAAGACCGTGTATAACGCTCCTTTGCCACCGGTTGTTATCGCATCGCCAATAAGCGGGAACCTGGAAAAAAGCCTGATGGTATCTGGTACGATCCAAGCTGAATCCCTTATCGCAGTCATTCCTTTCGTTGCCGGCACCATCGAAACCTACCATGTTGCAGAAGGTGATGTGATAGAAGAAAACACGGTTATTGCCACTATCGATTCGGAACCGTATCGTCAACAGGTTGCCCAAGCTCAAGCAGCATATGTGGTTTCCCAGGCCACTTTCGAACGAATCGATCGGCTGTATGCGGCCAAAGCCGCAACCCTACAGAGTTTTGAGCAGGCAAAAGCACAACGCGATGCAGCGAGATCGCAACTTGAATTAGCACAATTACAACTTGGGCATGCCGATGTGGCAGCTCCTATCACAGGCACCGTAATCAGTATTCCACTGGCAAAGGGCAACGTGGCTTCTAATCAGCAACCTGTCGCGATCATGGCGGACTTGAATTCATTGATCATCGATCTCAACATATCTGAGCGGTATTATGATATCATACGATCGAATAAGGAGAATTTGCAGGTTAAAGTATCACGTACATCAGCATACGGCGAATCCGTAGAAGCCCTTGCGGCCATAGTACATATCAGTTCATATATCCAGCCACAATCCAAGACATTTGCGATCCGTTGCCGTCTGACCGAGGGGTACGGTCTATTTAGTCCTGGCATGCATGTGAGCGTACAACTCGTCTATGAATCGTATCTAGATGTACCGCTTCTCAGGCAATCGGACAGGACCATCGACCAAAACGTGTACATTTATGAACCGGACACTCAATCCGCAAAATGGCAAGCTTTGGTACCAATAGCAGAAAACGATCAATTTTTCATTGTCCCCGAAGAATTGGCTTCCTATCAATTCATTGTAGATGGACACCATACTGTGTTTGACGGACAATCGGTTACCGTAGTCGATGTTCGGAGGGAGTGAGGAATGCGGATTTCTCATTTTGCCGCTCGTCATCCGGCGGTAATCGGCATGTTGGTAATCTCTCTGACAGTATTTGGCATCTACAGTTTCATCGGAATGAATATTGAATTCATGGGAGATCTCTCGCTGCCCTCAGTCGAAGTAATCTCGATATACCCCGGTGCAGGAGCTCTTGATGTAGAAGATGATGTAACTTCAATTCTAGAGGAAAATTTAGTCACATTACCCGACTTCAAGTCAATCGATTCAGTAAGCAGCGATTCTTTCAGTTGGATTACCGTGACGTTTCGCGACGGGATCGATCCTTATGCCAAATTACCTGAAATCCGCGACCGGATTCGTCAGATCTCCACTAGCCTTCCTTCAGGATTACAAGGAGAACCGACAGCGATTGTCGGAGGTGCCACGATGCTCCCGATTTTCATGTTCTCGGTTGAAGGGGGCAGCGATACCGGCCGTATCACAGATTATTTGGAAACATCGGTGATTCCGCGATTAACCCAAATTCCGGGGGTAGCGAATGTAGAAATCGAGGGTGGCAAGCGGTTACAAATGATTGTCAAAATGAAAATCGAAGAATTGCAATCCAAATCCATACCTGTGCTCCAGGTCCAACAAGCAATCATGGCTTCCAATACCCGACTGCCTGCTGGAGAAACAATTTACAGAGGTAATCGCACCGATGTTCGATTCGATGGCTCATACGAATCTGCACAAGATTTGGAATTCTTACCTGTGGGCTCTGACGATCAAGGAACGATCATTCGCCTTTCGGATGTGGCAGATATATCATTGGGGTATGCAGAAGAGGAGTATTACGTCGATTCAGACGGCAAACAACTTTTGGTAGTCTCGGTTACAAAGCGTTCTGATGGTAATACGCTTAACATCGCTAGCCAAATCAAGAGCATCGTGACTTCGATTGAAGAAGAATCGAACGGAGCACTGACATGTACCATTCTGTCGGATGATAGCAGGAATGTAGGTTCATCGCTTACCACGGTGGTGACCTCAGGTCTCATTGGAGTCCTGATGGCAATCATCGTTATCTTCTTATTCCTTGCCGATACCCGTGCGACACTGATCATTTCATTTTCGATTCCTATGAGTATCCTGTTCGCTTTGATAGGGATGAAGCTTGTGGGAATCAGCATCAACCTGTTGAGTCTTTCAGGTATCGTAATAGCTTTGGGAATGGTAGTGGATGGATCGATTGTCATGCTCGAGCAAGTCTACCGCCACTACAAAAGTGGTCAAATGGATGTAGAGAGTTCGATTATCAAAGGTGCAGATGAAATCGGATCTTCAATCCTCGCATCAACATTGACCACGATCGTCGTATTCATTCCGATAACATTCTTACCGGGCATAGTGGGGTTAATCATTAAAGATGTTGCAGCCACATTGATTTTGGCTTTGACAGCTTCATTGATAGTTGCCTTGATAGTAATTCCTTTTTTGCTTCGAGTTTTGCTAAACCCCCTAAAAATTAGCAAAAAAAGAAAGAATTTTTCAGAAAAACCCATGGTTATGGTGGAACGTGGATATCGAAGAGTTATCGCATGGAGTTTGAACACTCCTCGTTTCGTGCTCATCACATCGGTAACCGTATTACTGTTAACTGTTTTCATCGCCAGCTTTTTGGGATTTACTTTCATCCCATCGACCGACAACGGTGATTTTTATGTCGATATGCAATTTGCCCGTGGGACAACTTTAGAGGTAAGCCGTGAAAAAGCAATGTTAGCTGAGCGATTGATAAGAAAGGCCGTTCCTGAAATTGAAACGATGATGATCACATCAGGGAAAAATTCGGGATTCGGATTCAGCACACCGGAACAAGCCAATGCAAGAATCCTGTTGATCGATCCAAAAGAACGTTCAAGAAGCGTCCATGAAATCATCCTTGATGTACAGCGACTTCTCAGTGCTTCATTACCCGGGACCAAGGTAAAGGTGACTAACGGCGGATACGATAAATTACTCGGCTTTGTCTCAGGCGGTGGCGGGTATGGTCTTACCCTTATCGGGGAAGATCTGCCGCTCTTGTATGAAGAGGCAAAAAAGATCGAACAGGTTCTAGCAAATGATCCGGATGTGATTTCAGTTGAGATCGACACTTCTTTCGATTCGAACACACTGGTAGTCGATGCTGTCCATGATCTGATGGGATCGGTCGGCGTGTCCAGTTATGAAGCGGCACTTACCACAAGCGTGCTCTTTTATGGTACTGATGTAGGACAATTCACGCACAGTGACCAAAAACGTTATGACATCCGCTTGGAATCAAATATCAACGACGAGCCCCTTACTTTACAGCGTCTGGCGTTAGTTTCCTTACCCACACTGACAGGAGACAACGTGGCGTTAACCGATATTTCAAATGTAAGAACCGAGCGCACAGTTTCTCAGATCAACCATTCTCAACGGGCTAAAACAATCACGATTTCTGCAACATTGGTCAGTGAGGATGCCTCCGGCATCAATTCACGGATGAATGCCTATCTTGAAGACTATCAATTTCCGCAAGGTATTTCATCAAAGAAAGGAGGCATTATTGAACTGATCGGTGATTCCCTTCAACCGCTAGCATCCGCACTTTCAATCAGTCTTTTTTTAGTCTATGCAGTTATGGTGATGCAGTTTGAACGTTTCAGGCAACCATTGATCGTCATGGTCTCGGTTCCTTTCTGTTTTATCGGAGTCGTTCTAGGATTGCTGCTGTTCGGTTCGACTGTTTCTCTTCTTGCTGTTACCGGAGTGATCGCCCTAGGAGGCATCGTAGTGAACAATGCCATCATTCTGATTGATTATATAAATTTACTGAGAAAACGAAACGGCAAGAAAGCGATCATCTATAATGCGAGGAATGAAATCGATGTACTTGCCCATTGCGTTGTGGAAGGTGCATCGTCAAGAATCCGACCGATATTGATGACCACGCTGACAACGATTTTCGGTATCATCCCATTGGCTATTTCTACCGGTCAAGGGGCAGAAATCTATGCACCGTTGGGACAAGCGATCGCAGGCGGACTTATTACATCAACAATGATTACATTGCTGATCGTTCCGGTTTTGTACTACATCACTGAACGAAGAAAAATTATGAGAACCTCACTTCGTTCAAGATCAAACGAGCTGGAGTTGGAGGATGAAAATGAAAGTTAAAACATTTACATATCATGTGAATCTCATTATTTTTGCAATAGGGCTTCTACTTTTTTCAAGCTGCTCGTCGGTGTTCAAAGCCGGATTGAGTGGTTCGGTTTGGGATAGCCAAACCGACAACGGGATCACTGGTATGGAAATCTATGCTTATACCAATGAAAAAGTACGCGATGCTGATTATGCATCGTGGACCGGAAGCCCAAACACATCTTCATCATATGTGGCAAGGGCAACTAGTGCGCAAGACGGCTCATTTACCATAAATAAAATAGCATGGGAAACTTTGACACCCCAGTTCGGGAAGAGCGGTGACTATCGGGAAGTGTTTCTGCTATTTTACCATGAAGACTATGGCTTGCATAAAAACAGCAAACCTATCTGGATTACCAGTGACAGTACCAACGAGTCAATGGTCAACGAACGATTCACCACGGTCAACCAGACGACCACCTTGGTTATCAGTATTGTGGATGTGGGTAGCGACCAGGTAATCAACACTCCGATGGACTTGCATATCACCATACCGCAGCAAGAAGATGACACCGATCCTGACGAGAAGCAGGCTACCGTCACAGGAACTGGCAATGTAGAGGTAACATATCCGAAAACCTTTACATCGCCGAGTGTAACTATCGAAGCATCATTGCACGGATCGGACTGGATCCAATGTGATGAAGACGGGACCATTGTTGGAACCGCTTTGAATCCGCTGCCGACGCTTACCGTCGCAGGGCAAACAACCACTATCACCGTATACATGAAATCGACACGATTGTCATATCCTTCAATAGGCGGGAAACTTGATTTTACCCAGGATGCTCTAGAAGATTATCTAAAGATTTGGCTTGCTTATAGGGATACCAACGGAAAGATCAGGAAGTTTGACGACCCGTCAGCTGAGACAACCACGACCTTCCAAGCTGTATCTACCGATGGATCGGTGATCAACCATGGGTTGTTCAGTGGCCTTGGAGAAGGAATGACGTGGACCAATAACACGTACGCAGGAACATACGATACGAAGCAAATACTGATCATCATAGATGCGACTTTTGATTCGTCTAAGGTTATCAGCGGCAAGGGTAATAATGTTATTGATGAAAATGACTGTTATCTCGCTATAGATATCGCATCAAATTTGACGCAGGTGACCGAAGTATTACATTCGGGTAATGTACATCAGATTGTGGCTGGAGATTTATGAAAAGAATCAGTCTATTCATCAGTATGATCTTATTCTGTTTCATGGTGTTGCCACTTCATGCCGATGGCAGCTATACCTTTGATGATCTTGAGAAGGCGATGTTTGCCAACAATACAGAACTGAGAGGATTGCAGGAGGAACTTAACAGAAGCCTGCTCGATGTGAAGGATGCCAAAGCGAATCGTTGGCCGACGATCGATGTCGGAATATCTGCCACGTACATGGCCAATCCTCCGGTAGGGCCTATTGTCCTTGATCCAGATGAATTGATGGGTATGTTTGATTGGCCATCAGGTATGCGCCCTACGATGACAGGTGATTATGTGAGTCTCTACGAAGGTATGGAATCGACTCAGTATCAGTTCGATGTGACCATCACCCAACCATTATTCACATGGGGAAAAATTAATACGTCTATCGATCTTTATAACAATCTTGCCAAGGCCAAGACACTTGAAATCAGTGAACGTAGACAGCGATTGACGCATGAGTTGACTGCTTCTTTGGATGGTTGGTATTACCTGACCAACATGAGCACCTATCTGAACAAACAGCGGGTAGCAGCCACAAGATTAATTGAGCTGACCACTCAGGCATTTGAAAATGGATTCGTTTTGGAAATCGACGTATATAAGGCGAATGTTGAAATTGCCGAACTAGATGTTGCCCTCGCACAAGTGGAGCACGAGCGTCAGAAGATTCTTATACAGCTGAGGACCCTGACCGGTCTTGACACCCTTGATGGTAGTGAAATTCAGCACCGGGCAAACCGAGAATCTTATCGTCAATTATTAGAACAAGACATAGCAGCGCTGACCCAGCAATCCACCGCAGCATACCGACCGGCGATCGCAGCTTTGTCGATCATGGAACAAGCTGCAAAGCTGGGAGTCCGATTATCAAAATCCTCACTGTACTGGAAGCCCGATATCGCATTGGTTACGTCAATTGGGTACGGTGGATCTCGCTTCCCTTTTATTGAAAAAGACTGGTACAGACAAAATGATTACTCATTCAATGTCTCGATTGGTATCAAGAGCACAGTATGGGACGGTGGAAAAATCTTGAACGATATCGCACGTAGTCAATCCAATCAATCTACCGCTTCTATCGAAGCATCGAAAGCCAAGCAGCATATCGTCCGGACAATCGAAGAGCAGTATTCAGCACTCGGCCTTGCGTTGACCACCGCTGATTGGCATGCTTCAAGGATTGTGATGCTTACAGAAGCACAACAAATTGAGCAACAGATCTTTGACTCGGGTTATGGCGAAGAGACAAACGTCCTCACGTCAATCATCGATGTCCTGACAGCTCAGGTAGCATACGAAAGAAGTCTTCTTGAAGCAGCGATCTGCTATCATACTATTAAAGCCCTTGTAGATTAGGCGGTTCTTTCAATCGGCAGATAATCGATGACATTCGTAGTATATGTGCCCTCCATATCATTATTCATGGAAATAACTGATGCGGCACTCAAGATTGCTCTTGAGTGCCGCTTGGTAAAATTGACAATCCTATGTTAGATGATGCCCCTAGGCGTGTAGCGGGTATGCAGCAGATGATGTGATTTCAATCCCAATGGCTGGCCGAGGAATTCATCATACAAAGCCTTTATCTCGGGGTTTTCATGGGATTTGCGGATTCCAAGGTTGATATCTTCCTGATAGATTGATTCAGCGCGTTTCTTTCTGATTTCCCATGTTGTCGGAATAGGTTGCCCTCCTCCGCCAAGACATCCGCCGGGACAAGTCATGACTTCAATGAATGCATACGGCGATTTCCCATTCTTTATTTCTTCCAATACCTTGCGAGCGTTGGACAGAGTGTGAGCCACTGCGACTTTCACCGGTGTACCGTTAATAGTCACTTCCGCTTCTTTTATACCTTCCATTCCTCTTACATCTTTAAAATCAACTTGTTCCAAACTCGTTCCGGTGAGCACTTCATAGACTGTTCTCAGAGCAGCTTCCATCACTCCGCCGGTTGCACCGAATATTACTGCGGCTCCGGTTGAGGTTCCTAGCGGATTATCGAATGGTTCTTCGGGTAATTGTGCAAAATTGATTCCGACTTCCTTGAACATCCTGGCCAACTCACGAGTCGTCAAGGCATAATCAACATCAGCGAAACGTTCTTCATCACAAAGATCAAGCTTCTCTTTCCAGTACTTAAAAGCCCCATCCATCTCACTGCGGCCCGCCTCATATTTCTTCGCGGTACACGGCATGATCGAAACAACCCTGAGTTTCCTAGGGTCAATATTCAGTTTCTCCGCGTAGAATGTCTTTGCCACTGCTCCGAACATCTGTTGGGGAGATTTACAGGTTGAGAGATGATCAAGTTGTTCAGGATAGAAGTGTTCGATGAATTTTATCCATCCCGGGGAACATGAGGTTATCATCGGTAATGTTCCACCGGTTGACAAACGTTTGATGAATTCATGGCCTTCCTCGATAATCGTCAAATCAGCTGCGAATTGGGTATCAAACACTTTTGAAAATCCCAAACGTCTGAGTCCGGCTACCATTTGGCCAGTTACCAGCGCACCATAATCCATGCCCATGGCTTCGCCGATTCCAACCCGAATTGCAGGAGCTGTCTGGACAATCGTTATCAAATCCGGATTTGCGATGTCTTTCCAAACTGCTTCCACGTCTGATTTCTCAATGATAGCTCCTGTTGGGCAGACAAGCGCACACTGCCCACAGTTCGTACAAGCTACGTTTCCCAATCCTTTGTCGAGAAATGTGGTGACTTTACTTGAAAGTCCCCGTCCCGTGAAATCGATGGCATGTACGGTCTGGACTTCAGCGCAGACAGCGACACAACGTCCACAGAGAATACATTTGTTTGGATCGCGAATGAGTGCAGGTGAAGAAATATCCAAAGGAATTTCAGCTGTCTTCGTTCTCGGGAAACGTGTCTGCCTTACCCCCAGTTCATATGCGAGACTCTGCAATTCACAATTTTGGTTTCGATCGCAATTCAAACAATCTAACGGATGGTTTGCCAGCAGTAATTCCAAATTTGTTTTTCTTGCTTTCCTCACTCTTTCCGTGTTGGTATAGACCTCCATATCAGGCCATACGCTATAGGTGCATGAACGTAATAGCCGTTTAGCCCCTTTCACCTCGACAACACAAATGCCACACGATGCATTTGTTGATACATCGTCCAAATGGCACAGTGTGGGAACATTCACTCCCGCAGCCCTGCAAGCATTGAGAATCGTTGTCCCTTTCTGTACTGAAATTTGTCGGGAATCAATCGTTACATTAACATATCCTTCTGCCATTTGGTCACCCCCTGGCCGACAATCTAATATCGCATCGCAAGCATCTTGTCGCTTCCAATCTCGCTTGGTCTCCCATATATCCACGGTTGATCTCCTGGAAATTCCCCCGTCGGGATGCAACACTCAAGTGCCTTGGCTCAATCTGCTTAGTCATCACTATCTCGGTCGGCGGTTCGTGGCTATAGTCAAATGTTTTGAATAATTGGTCGAATCGTTTCACACCCATTAGTTCGAAATCGATGAAGGATGCTGCTTCACGAGCCAGCCCCATCGCTTCTGCGGCTGTTGAAGGTCCGCTTACCATATCGCCAGCGGCATACACGCGTTCGCGATTTGTTTTGTATCGATACGGCTCGACACACACGGTACCCCATTTTGTCGTTACGATCTTTTCCCTCTCCAACAATCCGCTATCAACGCGTTCTCCGGTGGCTATGATGACGTTATCACACGCTATGTCTCTGGTTTTCCCCGTCTCAATCGGTTTTCGTCGTCCAGAGGTATCAAATGTTCCTCCTGTCATTTCCATGACTTCCAACGCGATTACCTTTCCTTTGGCATCTGCTTTTATCGATAACGGAGCCGTGAAGAACTCAAAATTGATGCCTTCTGCCACTGCTTCTTCGATTTCCAATTTATTTGCAGGCATCGCATCTCGAGAGCGCCGATACACGACAGTAACGTCGGTGCCGACTCTCCATAATGATCGGGCAGCGTCGATCGCGACATTTCCACCTCCGATGATCACCGCTTTCTTTCCGACCGATACCCTGCTTTTCCGCTCTAACGTATCCAAAAGGACTGTTCCCTGAATCACGCCCTTATATTCTGTTCCGGGAATAGGAAGGTCCATGTGTTCGTACGCGCCAATTGCCAAGAATACCGCATCGAATTCCTTTTCCAGATATTCGAGGTGAATATCTGTCCCCAATCGTTTGTTGAACCTAAACTTAACACCGAGAGCTTTGTACAATTCCAATTCCTTGTCCAGCACTTCTCTCGGCAAACGATAAGCAGGAATACCGTATCGCAACACTCCTCCGGCTTTAGGATTGGCATCGTAGACAATAACATCGTGACCTAAACGAACGAGATAGAAAGCTGCGGCAAGACCCGCAGGTCCGGCACCAACAATCGCTACTTTTTTTCCTGTGGCAGGTTTTTTCTCTGTCATCAGCGTCTCATAGATTTTCTGTTCGCTTCCCATCTTGTATATGGTATCGGCGAGATATCTATGAATTTCTCCCTGATGGACAGGAGTGTCCACCGTTTCTCTCCGGCATCGCATCTGGCAATGGAAGTGACATATCCGTCCGATCGTTCCTGGCAACGGATTGTCCCTGATTGTCGACTCAAAAGCTTCTTCCAACCGATTCTCTTTAAGTAATTCCAAATAAGCGGGAATATTCATGTGCATCGGACAGGAGTTTACGCAGAGCGCATCAAACAATGCTTCACACACTCCCGCCGAGCAATGCTGGCGAAGAATATGCTCTTCGTACTCATTCCTGAAGTACTTCAAGGTTGTCAGAACAGGATTGGGGGCTGTCTGACCGAATCCACACAAAGCGGTATCCCCGATTGAATTTGCCAGACTCTCCATGAGGGTCAATTCCTCTTGGGTTGCTTTGCCATTGACCACCTTGTCGAGCAACTCAAGTTCCTGTGCCAGCCCTTCCCTGCAAGGAACGCATTTCCCACATGATTCATTCTTGGTGAACTCAATAAAATAACGTGCCGTGTCTACCATGCAGTTGTCTTGATCCAGTACGACCATACCGCCGGAACCCATGATGGCCCCGATTTCTGCCAACGATTCGTAATCAACCGGCGTGGAGAATTTGTCAGCCGGGATACATCCCCCTGAAGGTCCACCAGATTGAACAGCTTTTATCCGCTTTTCTTTACCTGCTGCCCCGCCACCTATTTCATAGACCAGTGTCGATAACGGTTCTCCGAGGGGTAGTTCTACAAGACCTGTGTTCTTTACTTTTCCAACAAGCGAAAATACTTTTGTTCCGGGACTCTTCTCAGTTCCCGTAGCCTTATACCAAGCACTTCCTTTCCCTATGACCACGGGAACATTACACCATGTTTCGACGTTGTTGATATTGGTCGGGCATCCGAGATATCCTTTCTGGGCAGGAAATGGAGGTCTGGGCCTGGCTCTTCCCGCATATCCTTCTATCGAAGACATTAACGAGGTTTCTTCACCGCAAACGAATGCGCCGGCTCCTTTGACCACGCTTAATGTAAAACTGAAATCTGAACCGGGAATGACAGAACCGATCAATCCCAGTTCGGTTGCCTGTTTAACTGCATTGGTCAGTCGTTCGACCGCCAGAGGATATTCAGCCCGTATATAGATGATCCCTTCTTGTGCACCCATCGCATAAGCACCGATCATCATGCCTTCGATGAGCATATGAGGATCGCTTTCGATCTCATTTCGGTTCATGTAGGCACCGGGATCTCCTTCATCGGCATTGCAGATGATATATTTCTTCTCTCCCGGAGCCTTCCGGAGAAGTTCCCACTTGATACCGGTCGAGAATCCCGCTCCTCCACGGCCGCGCAACTTCGCATCCTTCACTTCTTCTACCACAGCCTCCGGTGTCATTGTCCGCACTGCTTTCAGCAATGCAGCGTACCCGCCGACAGCGATATATTCGGAAATGGAAGAAGGATCGATCAATCCGGCATCGCGCATGATCAGTTTCATCTGACGCTTGAAAAAAGGTACTTCATTCCATTCGGGAATATCTGGATACCCTTCACCGTATTCAACGACCGTGCTTAAATGATCCCATTTCGAAATCTTGCATAACACCAATCGCTTGGGGAGTGTGCCCTTCTCTATTCCTTTGAAGATCGCAGTTACATCTCTTTTTACAACTTTATGTAACACCAACAGTGGTTTTCCGGGGAAATAAATGTTTACCAGGGGTTCATCCGCACAATAGCCAAGGCAACCGACTTGGCGTAACTGTATATCCAAATTACGTTCCGCTATGGTTGTGCGGAACGCCTCAAATAACTGGTCAGCACCATTTCCGATCCCACAAGTTCCCATTCCAACAGCAATAGCGGGAGTTTGCGGACGAATCAAACGTTGCCCTATGTTTTTAAGCTCATCAAATCTTGCATTCATGATTTCACCTTCCTTGACGCAAGCTTCTTAAGCAGGGTTTCCAACTTTTCGCTTGTTACGTTGCTATAAATTACTTCATCGATTGCTATCACGGGAGCAAGCGCACACTGTCCGAAACAAGCTACTGTCTTGACCGTGAAGCGCATGTCTTCGCTCGTGAAAGACCCTGTTTCTCCTTCTTTCGGCTTTATACCCAACCGTAGCAGCACATCATCGAGCAACATCTTTGAGCCACGCGTATGACAAGCTGTCCCCCTGCACACCGTGATGGTGTGATCACCTTGCGGCTTCAAGTTGAAGAATGAGTAGAAAGTGACGATCGAATAGATTCGAGACAGCGGTACGTCCAGACGTTTGGCAATATGGCGCAATACCGGTTCAGGCAGGTACTGGTGAGGTGTGATTTTTTGCGCCTCTTCCAGGACGGTCAACAACCGTCCCGGGCTGTCATTACATGCATCGATGATGGCATCATATGCAACAGTGTCGAAATACGGCGATTTCGTTGCTTCCACAGAGCACCTCCTAATATATGGGCATGTGTATGTGAACACTGAATTACTTGCCATTAGCGAAATGAATTGCAAAAATCGATGAAGTTCAACGTTATGTTCCATAATATCATCTAATTTCCATTTTTCAACAATTTTATAAACTTAATAGTAATATATTAGTTGATTTTTACCATATTATCCCTAATTAATATTATACTATTCACATTATTATGCGTTTTATACGAAAAGTGGTTTGCATACAAAAAGTGACGTTCTATCCGAATCCTCGTTTTTTCCCTCTTCAGTCCTATTGCCGAATATGCTAATAGTATTGATTAGTAAACAAACGTATAGTATAATGCTCACATGGCAACCATCTTGATCGGAACATCAGGCTACAGTTACACGGAATGGGTCGGTCCCGTATATCCGCCGGGAACGAGTCAGGGCGAATATCTCAATCTTTATGCACAGATGTTTTCTACCGTGGAGCTGAATTTTAGCTATTACCGCATGCCCACCGCAGATCAAATGACTCGATTGCTCGATCAGTCGGGCACACAGGTCATGTTCTCCATCAAAGCCAATGAGAGTCTCACCCATACGATTGATCCGGACACATGGAAACAACAGGCTAATGCATTCATGTCTGCGGTTGAAGTCCTCGCCGGGCATGATAAGCTCGGTGCGGTATTGCTCCAATTCCCATACTCGTTCCACTACGATCCGGATCGGCGGCGATACCTTGACGCCGTGCTCCGTCATATGGGATCACTTCCGCTGGCTATTGAGTTCCGGAACGCGCAGTGGTACAACAACCGCACATTCCAGGCCCTGAGAGAGCGTAATGTCGCATTGGCTTCGATTGACTTGCCGGCATTGAAGGGATTACCGCCGGTTGTCGATGCCAAGACGGCCGATATCGCTTACATACGCTTACACGGAAGAAATGAAGAGACCTGGTGGGGATCGGATGCCGCCGCCCGTTACGATTACCTGTACAGCAAGCATGAACTAGAGACTTGGGTGGAACGAATCAGGGCAATCGCACAACAGGTGACCATGATCTTCATATACTTCAACAACCATCGCAGGGGGCAAGCAGTCGCCAATGCAAAGACTCTTTTGCAGTTGTTGGGAAAGGACCGCGATTCATGATGCCACAATCAAGTATCGTGCACTTGAACATAACTGACTTTGCCGCTGCAATCGCCATTGCCAAGGACAGAAGTCTGGCAGACGTGCCTTTTGTCGTGGCAAAGGCAGGTGCCGCAAGAGCGATAGTCTTGGCAGTATCAAACAAAGCCCGTGAAGAGGGTATCTATTCTGGTCTACCGCTTACACATGCACAAAGGATGGTAAAGAACCTAAAAGTGTTATCTCCTGATCCCCGAGCGTATACCATTGCCCACAGATCCATGGAAGAGATAGCCTCAACTTACACACCGACAATCCAAAACGATAGCGGAGGACATTTGTATCTTGATCTTGCGGGGACTTCTTCTCTTTTTGGCCCCCACATCGACTGTGCCATCCATATCCGTAATGAAATCAATAGACGTATCGGACTGACTCCCTCCGTGGCGGTAGCCGCAAACAAACTGGTGGCAAAAATCGCGACCAGGGCGATACGACCCGCCGGAATAGTCGGTATCCGTTCGGGTGAGGAAGCCGATTTCATAGCACCTCAGGATGCATTGCTGCTTCCCGGAGTCGGGCCCGCCATGGCCAAAATACTTTCGGTGACCGGACTAAGGGAAATCGGAGAGCTGGCAGCATTGCAAGATCATGAAGCACTCGCGCTGTTCGGTAAAAAGGGACTGGTACTGCGCGATTCGGCAAAGGGAATTGATTGTTCCAAAGTATCTGCCGGCAATCTGTCACAACGTAAGATTCGCCGTACGGTCGATTTTTCCGAACCGTTACTCGATCAAACTGCAATACAAGCCGCACTAGCCACTACCATCGAGGATGTCGGACTTGAGATGCGCCAATCGAAACTGGAAGCCGGGAGTGTAGGCATCAATATACTCTATGCGGACGGGGTACAGACAGCTTGCCAAGAAAAGTGTTTTCGACCGCTGCAGTTCGACACCGAATTAGTGGAGGCTGCGTGTAACGTCCTCTGCCGGGCGGCAACCCGGCGGGTTAGAATTCGTGGCTTGGCGGTAACATTGGCCGATCTCGACGCTCCTTCCCGCCAGGCAGACTTATTTACTCCAGAGAAACTCGAACGCATAGGCCGGTTGCAGGTTGCCGTAGACAGGAGTCGGTTACAGTTCGGTCCCGAAGCCATTACCTTGGCATGCTCATTGTTCCATGCGTAGCCTATTGGGAGTCCGCAGTTTTTATTCACTGCTGTATGGCGTTTGCTCTCCAGCCGAGATCATGCGCAAGGCTTCAGAATGGAAAGTTACGTCACTTGCCATCAGTGATCGGGAAAACCTCTACGGAGTACACGATTTTTTGGAAGTTGCCAAAGATTCCGGCATCAGACCGATTGTTTCGGTTGAGTTCGTTACCCGACAATCAGCTTCGCTGTTTGTCTTTGTACGCGACCGGAAGGGTTTCTCCAGGGTATGCAGACTCGTGTCAACGGTACGTACCGAACATGAATTCGACATCGTCAATGCATTGATTGAAAATTCACAAGGTTTGGTGGTAGCAACCGATGATGTGACATTGCTTGAAGCCATGGCACACCGGATTCCCTTCCTTTTTGCCGCAGTCACCCCCCGTTCTCTGGGAAGCATCCCTTGCGCGCGACGTCTGGGCCTTCCTTTGGCAGCTTTGGAAGATTCTGTTTTCATCGAACCCGAAGATATGACAATCCATTCGGTTCTCAGGGCGATTGCACTGGGCAAGACCGTAGGATCGCTGGACATGAATGATCGTTGCCCAACAGATGCGCGGCTGCTGTCCCCCGAAGAAATGGACAAACTGTTCTCATCGTGGCCGCAAGCACTTGAGGGGACCGAACGGATTGCAGAGCTTTGCACATTCGATACGATATTCGATGGTTTTATCTTCCCGGATTATATGGGCAAGCAAGCGTTTCAAGAACTACGCAAACGTGTACTCACCGGAGCAGAAAAACGGTACGGGGAAATTTCTGATGCGATCATGGACCGGATCGATTACGAACTTGACATAATCGGTCAAAAGGGGTTCGCACCCTACTTCTTGGTGATGGACGATATCGTCGCGATGGCATCACGGACCTGTGGCAGGGGCTCTGCCGCGGCATCCATCGTTTCATACTCGTTGGGAATAACCAATGTCGATCCGATCGCCCACAATCTCTACTTCGAACGATTCCTTACCGTGTCGAGGCCGGACCCTCCCGACATCGATGTGGATTTTGCATGGGATGAACGGGATGAACTGTTGAATAAAGTAATCGAACGATTCGGAAGAGACCGATGCGCCCGCGTGGGAAACCATAATCGTTTCAGAGCCCGTTGTGCATTACGGGAGACTGCAAAAGCATACGGTATTCCCGATGCGACGATCAGCCAGGCTGAGCGAACCCTTTTTGAACAACAGAACATTGATGCGATCGACGATCCGCTGTGGAAACAAGTCTTGACCATCGCAAAACGCATTGAAGGGCTTCCCCGAGGTATTTCAATGCATTGCGGCGGTCTTGTGATCACACCGGGGCCGATTGCCGACTTTGCCCCTGTGGAACGCAGCGCACAAGGGTTCCCTTTGCTCGGATGGGAAAAAGAAGGGACCGAAGCTGCGGGACTTGTAAAATTGGATCTTTTGGGAAATCGATCATTGGCTGTCATTCGCGATACACTTCAAAACCTACACCGACAGGGGATAATCATCGACGAACACACATGGCGTCCCGCCGAAGACAAGATTACCCAAGAAGCCTTGGCACAGGGTGATAGCATGGGGGTCTTCTACATAGAGTCTCCGGCAATGCGCCAGTTACAGATAAAGACGGGCAAAGGAGATTTTGACCATATCGTGATCCACTCATCGATTATCAGGCCGGCAGCCAACAAGTATATTGCCGAATACGTGCGTCGTCTCAAGGGGGGCTCTTGGAACCCGCTGCATCCACGGTTGTCGACAATCCTCGCTGAAACATACGGAATACTCTGCTATCAGGAAGATGTATCGAAAACTGCCGTTGCCTTGGCTGGCTTCAGTGAAGCCGATGCCGATACACTACGTAAGATTATTTCGAAAAAAGCCGGAGGAACCAAACTTCATTACTATAAGGAACAGTTTTTCAACGGATGTGCTGCCAATAAAGTGGAAAGCCATACGGCAGAGGAAATTTGGTCCATGATGCTATCCTTCGACGGTTATTCATTCTGTAAGCCTCATTCCGCTTCTTATGCGATGGTATCATTCCAAAGCGCATACTTGAGAACTCACTATCCCGCAGCGTTCATGGCAGCCGTCCTTTCAAATCAGGGAGGATATTATAGGGCTCAGGCATATATCAGCGAAGCCCGGAGAATGGGTCTTTCAATCGACGGGCCTGATATCAATCGCAGCATGCGACGCTATTACGCGCAAGGCTCTTCGCTTGTGATCGGGTTCATGGCGATTGGCAATCTCACCAAAACAGCCGTTTCAACACTGATTTCCGAAAGACAAACCAATGGTTATTTTATTGATTTGAACGATGTCATATCCAGGATAGCCTTTTCAACCGAGGATGTCGTGTCGTTGGTGGCTGCCGGAGTATTTGATTCAATAGTGAAACAGATGCCCAGGACCTTGCAGGCAAGGACATTGCTAGCAGGTATGCATAAAATGGCTTTGCAAAGGCAATCCCTTTTTGCCGAACCAGCCTTGCCGGTGAGCAGACTGTTACAGAAAGAATCCCAAGCAATTGCCCTTAGCATACCAAATCAAAACGAATTGCGCGAAGAGTTCGCAACACTCGGATTTCTCCGTAGAAGCCATCCGTTGCTTCTCTGGGCAAGCCAGATAGCAAAGCTGAAACGGATCCGAGCATGTGACATCCCTGCTTGGGAAGGTCGTTTTGTCACTCTGCTCGGTTGGCCGGTAACTCAAAAGGAAATCTGGACGAAAGACGGCCTTGCCATGAATTTCGTCTCATTCGAGGATGAGACGGCCTTGTATGAAACCGTACTTTTTCCTCAAACATATCAACGCTTCCGCAACATTCTCTTCGGCCAAAAGCCTCTGATCGTGAGAGGTTCAGTCCAAAACGAACAGGGAGCATTGAGCATCGAGGTACGTTCGGTGACGCCTTTGTGACCTGTTGGATTACCGGAATAATCTTTTTAGCATTATGTATACCTTACAGTATTGATACTGATAGAAAAAAAGTGTTTGATTCGTACAAAGATTCCATATAACATTTTTACATTCCTCCGAACTTGATTTACAATGTACGGAATAAAGGGGAGAAACTGTGAAAATCCAAAAACAACAAGCGATGAGAAATGTGTTGTATGCATTGATGCCGTTGTGCCTTGCTGCAATCTATCTCTTCGGCTGGCGCTTCGTTGCGGTCTATGCAGTCGTTTCTGCGACGGGGCTGTTGTGCGAATGGTTCATGGCAAAACGATATGATTTGAAAGTAACCGAATCATTGTTTGTCACCTGCACACTGTTCGCACTGTCGTTGCCACCGACGATTCCTCTGTGGATAGCTGCAGTGGGCATAGCCTTCGGCATAATTTTCGGGAAAATGATATTCGGCGGATTCGGAAAGAATATTTTCAATCCGGCCATCACTGCCAGGGCTTTCGTATACATCAGCTTCGGAGTCCCGATGACCGCCAATTTTATTAACAGTGCAACCCAAGTCAACTGGTTTCCGGCAGGACTCGGTGCTTGGATTTCCCAAGCTGATAGCGTATCTGCGGCGACACCGTTGAGCACGCAAGCTGATTCTTTGGTGAATTTGCTGTTCGGATTCACCAGCGGATCATTCGGAGAAACAAGTGCGATCTTGATCATTCTAGGCGGTTTGTTCATAGTCTATAAAAAAGCCGCCAATTGGAAAATCATTGTCGCATCGCTCGCTTCATTCGTAGTGCTCCAGACACTGTTATGGATCACCGGTGTCCAAGTTCAGACTGCAAGCGGATTTGAAAGCGTAGAGGATCCTTTGCGGGCTTTACTTAGCGGGAGTTTTCTGTTCGCGGCCTTCTACATGATCACCGATCCGGTTTCTTCATCGCAATCAACCGATGTCGGAAGATGGATTTATGGTGCTTTATTCGGCTTTCTCACAGTATTGATCCGGACCTTCTCAACTTGGATCGAAGGCGTGACATTCGCCATTCTTCTGGCAAACATGTTTGCACCTCTTATTGACACGCTTTTGAAAAATGCAAAGGCGAAGCGTAAGCAAAAGGCTGTACTAGGAGGTAAGGCATGAAAGCTAAGGAGACTTTCTTCAGCAAGAGGATCTATCCGTTGTTGTTCATGCTCATCGTAACCGTAGTCTGCATACTGGCAACTTCAGGACTGTATCTCGCGACACAGGACAGGGCTATGGCAAATGAACTCTCCTTTACCCGCAGAGCAATCTTGGATGCGGCCGGGATTAGTTATCAACCTACTCAGTCGGGTATCGAAACAGCCTATTTACAAAATATTGAGGAACAACAAGGATATTTTACAGCTTTGGTTGCCAACGACACTCGTTATATCATTTTGTTGGAAGGACCGGGATTATGGGGGAAGATATCCATCATGGCAGGATTCGAACAGGATCTGAAGACGTTCAGCGGACTGGCCATCGTCAGCCAGAACGAGACACCGGGTCTCGGTGCACGGATAGAAGAACCGTGGTTTACCGAACAATTCAAAGGAAAGGTTCCTCCGTTTGTTCTAGTTGAGGAAGGGACTGCCGATGCTGCCGATGAAATCGATGCTATCACAGGAGCCACCCGGACATCCGAATATTTCAGGAACCTTGCAAACAGCGCAGCGACCGAAGCTTCGCGGATCATAGGGAGGCAATGAGATGGCAAAGAACCAATTGAAAAAAACTTTCCTTGCCCCGCTTGGGAAAGACAACCCGGTATTTGTCCAAATTCTAGGAATCTGTTCGACCCTTGCTGTTACCAACAAACTGCAAAACACGATGGTAATGACACTTGGAGTCATGTTCACGACCGCACTTTCAAGCTGGACCATCTCATTATTGAGAAATCATATTCCCTCGAGAATCCGCATGATGGTGGAAACGATGGTGATCGCAACGTTTGTCATTGTGGTCGATATCGTGCTCAAAGCGTTCTTCCCCGATATGTGGAAGCAGTTGGGACCCTATGTGGGACTGATCATCACGAACTGTATCGTGATGGGAAGAGTCGAAGCCTTTGCGTTGCAGAACAAACCGAGCCTTTCACTCATCGATGGATTGGCTTCGGGACTTGGATATACGTACGTCTTGATGGCAATTGCCTTTGTCAGGGAATTATTGGGAACCGGAAGCTTATGGGGATACCAAATTCTCGGTTCGTGGTGGACAAACTGGGCAATCATGATCATGCCACCGGGAGGATTCTTCATGTTGGCAATATTCATCTGGATCGTGAAGGAAGTAATCACGAAGGAGGCCAAGCATGTCTGACACGCTGTTCCCGATAGCAATATTCTTTGCCTCAATTTTCACTGGAAACATATTACTGACCAATTATCTTGGGATGTGTTCGTTTTTGGCTGTTTCGAAGGAATTGGAGACTTCAGCCGGACTCGGCATCGCAGTGACATTCGTTTTGACCGTCACTACCCCGTTGAATTGGCTGGTATATAAATTCTTGCTGGTTCCATTCGGATTGGAATACCTTCGCTTCATCGTGTTCATCATCGTGATCGCAGCATTCGTACAATTAATCGAAATGGCGATCGAACGCTACAGCGAAGGCCTTTATTACGCATTGGGAATATTTTTACCGTTGATTACGGTAAACTGCGCTATTCTTGGTGCGAGTCTTTTCATGGTTATCAGAGAATACAATTTCGTCAGTTCAATCTTCTTCGGTTTGGGAAGCGGACTGGGTTGGTTCATCGCTATCGTGGCGATGGCCGGAATCCGACAAAAATTAAGAACGGCTAAAGTCCCGCCAGGACTTGAAGGGGCTGGCATTACGTTGGTAATTGCCGGTTTCATGGCCATGGCATTCATGGGATTCTCAGGCATGATCGCTGTGTCCTGAAGGAGATTATAGATGATAGTAACATTATTGATCAGCATCGGAATCATTAGCCTGATCGCTGTCTTTTTAGCCTTGTTGATGGTCATAGCCGATGCAACGATCGGAAACTATGGTCAGGTACAAATCTCTATAAACGACGGGGCAAAACAACTGCAGGTACAGGGAGGACAACCTCTTTTAAAAACACTCAATCAAGAAGGTATCTTTATTCCTAGCGCATGCGGGGGGCGCGGCTCATGCGGTCTATGCAAGGTACAAGTTGTCGAAGGGGGCCAAGCTTATCTTCCGACCGAGCTTCCTTGGATATCGGAAGAAGAGCGCAAGAGCAATGTTCGTCTTTCCTGCCAGTACAAAGTAAAGAGCGATATCGCGATTCTCGTACCGGAAGAATTATTCCTGGTGCGTCAATTCGATACCATCGTGGAGAGTATCAAAGACCTTACCCATGACATCAAGGAGGTCCGGCTTAAGCTTATCGATCCTCCACAAATCGATGCGAAAGCCGGTCAGTTCATCCAATTTGTCGTTCCTGAATACGGTGATGTCGATGAAAGCGTCTACAGAGCCTATTCCATGGCATCGGCTCCTAGTGACAACAAGCACATCGAACTCGAAATAAGGCTTGTGCCGAATGGCATTTGCACCACATATGTCCACAACTATTTGAAGGTAGGCGACAAGGTAACGGTGAATGGCCCTTACGGGGACTTTTATTTGCGTGACAATGATCATGATATCATTTGTATTGCAGGAGGTTCGGGGATGGCGCCGATCAAGAGCATTCTCTTGGATCTCGCAGAAAAAGGATCACAACGCAAAGCAACCTACTTTTTCGGAGCCCGTTCAAAGAGAGACCTGTTCTTAGTCGACGAGATGAAACAACTCGAATCAAAGTTGGCCGGATTTACATTTGTTCCGGCGTTGAGCGAACCATCACCGGAAGACAACTGGGAAGGTCAAATCGGTTTGATTACTGAAGTAGTCAAGAGAAACATCCTAGACGGATCGAATAGCGATGCATACCTGTGCGGAAGCCCGGGCATGATCGATGCGTGTATCAAGGTACTTCAAGAGTTGGGTGTTCCGCAAGAACGGATCTATTACGACAAATTCTAATCGCAAGGAGTCAAGCGTGAAACAGACACCTGAATACGATCACATCCAAGACCAAATGAAACGGGGTGTCATCACCCTAGATGGTTTTCTGGGTGATGACCAAAGAAAACTAGTCGATATCATCGCTGCCGACGATGCTGTCGTACGTCAACTCGGTCGAACTCACGAAGCTATCGCATCGAGAATGGAATACTTACGTGACAAGGGACTTGAAGGACTGGGACAGTTCATCACCCTGGATGAAACCTTCGAAGTAAAAGTCGAATCTGTAAGAGGATTGTTGCCATCTCCTTTCGGTGGTCCGGGAATGTATGGAAAAATCAATACGACCGTGGTAAACAAACAATTACAAAAGAGTGTTGTCTATACCGATCTGCATATCCATTTCATAAAAGATCATGGTTTTTATGAGGGGTACGGTTCACCGTTCAGGCTCGAACCGGATCAATTGGTTGAAATTTTGCAGGTGGAAAAAAGTATTTGATAGAAAACCGTCAGGCTATCGGGGATTTCTCCTCCGATGGCCATGTTCCCTTCAACACCTTTTCAACGAAGACCTGGCTTAAATAGGGGTCGAATTGCGTTCCGGCACAACGGTGCAATTCCTCGATTGCCTGCTGTTCACTGAATGTAGAGCGGTACGGACGTTCGCTGGTCATCGCATCATATGCATCGGCAATGGCAATAATTTTTGATTGCAATGGAATCCGCGTTCCTTTCAATCCCTTTGGATACCCTTTGCCATCCGGACGCTCGTGATGCGCGAGTACATAATCGGCAAATTCTGCCATTTCGCTCACCGAACCCAGGATACGATACCCTATCTCAGGATGCCTGCGCATTTCCATCCATTCGGATTCGTCCAACTTACCCTCTTTGTTTAGAATCGATTCTGGAATCGCAATCTTTCCTATGTCATGCATGAGTCCTAAGGTGCGCATCTCTTTAACTTGCAATTCATCAAAATCCAACGCAGCCGCAAGGCGTTCGCAGAGCAAACTTACCCGATGCGAATGCAATTCCTCGCGTTTATTTTTCTCATGTAACGTATTGATAATCGCTCCGATGGCTTTCCCCCTGATATTCGGGCTGTCAAACATTTTCCTCCTGGCGAGATCATTCTCGGCTCTTCGTATGGCCTCATTCACATCACCGACGTTCTCATCAACGGTTTCAAATCCGAATGTTATCGATGTATGGATCGAATCAGCCACCTTTTCTTTCGCGATGGACTTTCTGATTCCCTTTAAAAGTTCCTCAGCTTCTTCGGCTGAGGTGTTCGGCAGGATGATGGCAAATTCGTCTCCACCCACCCTCGCAGCGTAATCACCTTCGCGCAAAGAGGCTTGTATCAGTCGTGCCGAGAGCCGTAAAAGCCGGTCCCCTTCTCGTCTGCCGAATGCGTCATTGATCAAACTTAGTCCATTGATATCACCGAAAGCCACCGTGAGAGGAAGATTCCGCGTGCTTCCCACCCTCCTTGCGAACTGCTCAAAATGGCTTCTGTTGTATAATTGGGTCAGCGAATCATGAGTGTGGGCATACAGGACACGCTCTTCCACTACTTTTCTTTGTGATATGTCGGTGGTCATGCAAAGAATATGCTGCTTATCATCTTGTTGGGTATGCACGATAGCCAGTGACATTTCAACCCATATGAGATTCCCATCATCCCTGACCAGCTGTTTCTCGATCACCAAAGGACCATGTTCGCCGCTTGTCAGTTTCTTCAATAATTCTTTATCACCTTCTTTATCGGCAGATTGCAGTACCTTGTTCCATCCCGCAGTGATAATATCGTCTTTGGTCGTCGCCAATAAGTCGAGATATTTTTGGTTGATGTCAATGATTCGACCGCTTTCCAAATCAGTCAATGACATTCCTATCGGAGCCTGCTGAAACATTGTTTCAAACTGCATTTCATTCGCCTTAAGGCGTTTGACAGTGACGTCACTGATGCGCTGTTTGAGCAAGACCATTGCCAAAAGCAGATTCCCGAATGGATTGATAATCAGAACAGACGGGGCGATCGTTTCGATTACGGTGATTATCATCTGCGAAGGCAACAACAACATGCACAGCAACATGACCGAGTGGACAAGCACTCCGATCAGGTAAAATTCGATTCCGGCTTTCCACAATGATACATCTTGCACCTTTTCAAACCTGAAGCGATTCCACAACACCCCTATCGCAAATGAGCATATGGCCGTCGCTATCCCTGCATATAATCCCGGACCGCCCAGAAGAATTCTGTTGGCAATGATAATCAAAGCAGCGATCGAAGTCGGTACGATACCAAAAAACATCCCGGAAATGCTAAGTAATATTGAACGGGAATCGTAGACAATCCCATCTCCGTAGGTAAAGGGCCTGGTCATGATCAACAAACCGACCAGACCTATGACAAGACCGGCGGTTATCTGATCTTTTTGAGTCTTACCAATTTCACGGAACGGTAGTACGGCAAATACGACACCCAATGCAAGGAGCAAACTAATATTATATACGATCTCAATTAGCATGGAATATCCCAACGTTTGTGATGCTAGAACATAACTAACAACGATAATATCATGGAACTATAACTTTTAACAAACATTTTCCCTTATCAGAACGGACCCAAGAACCTATGTCATGAACAATGCCATATATGGTACATATTACCCCCATTGTACGCGATTTCGACCTTGTTGTTTTGCTCGATACAACGCTTTATCCGCCCTAGTAATGATATTGGTCCCGTCATTATCAAGCGTTGTCAATTCTGAGATTCCGATACTCACTGTCATTGTCAACTCATAATTATCAAATTTGATGCGTTGGGACTTCACCGCAAGCCTAAAGGATTCAGCCTTCTCAACCGTTTCATTGAGAGCGCTACAGAGCAATATCACGAATTCATCTCCCCCGAAGCGAGCAATCAATTCGTCGGAAGTGAAATGTTCGGTAGCCAATTGAGCCAACATTTTCAACATATGATCACCGGCAAGGTGACCGTACTGATCGTTGATTCGTTTAAAATGATCCACATCCATGATGATGACAGACATGTGTCTTTCTGTGTTCTTGCACTTTTTCAGCCTGTCTTCTAGCTGTTCGAAAAAGTAACGACGATTGGCCACCTTGGTTAAAGGATCTTGGTAGGACAATTTGTGCAGCTGGCTTTGGAAACTTTTCCGTTCAGTGATGTTGATGATGAGAGCGATAACCGCACGCTTGCCCTGAATGGGTTCCTGCAGAGGATAAAGCCGGGCTTCAAACCATTGTTTCCCACCAGGACCGTTTTTTGGAATTCCCTGTACCGTATTGGTTTCCAATTGATATTCAAATGAATGCAACTGTTTGTTTGATAGGACGAAGCGGACCTGATCCATGAAGAATTGTGCAAACTCCTTCTCCATGAAATCATAGATATTTTGTCCTTTCAGCAGAGCCGGTTCATCGTACAACGTTCGTTCAGCCGCTCCGATCACTTCGAGATATGTCCCGTCTTCGCTGATTACGATGAATGGATCAGGAATCATATCGAGCAGACTTGACAATAACGGATCTTGTCCCTTCCTTTCCAAAATATGTTCCTCCGGTGCCTGCATCAATGCATCAATTATTTATATAATTGAAAGTTATTATAACACCGTACAGCATAAATTCTCAATTAAATTAATGTAATGAGTTTTAATGAGTTTTTATGTCAGTTATGATAACGCTAACATCATAGACCGAAGTCGATTATCTGCAGAATCCGAACGTGATGTGAGCACCACAGGCACCTTCGAGCCCACCACCACACCTCCGTAATGAACACCGGGAGTGAGAATGAATGCTTTCAACGTAGCGTTCGCACTGTCAAGGTCGGGAAGCAACAGAATATCGGCATCCCCTGGGACATCACCCTGAATGTGTTTCACCAACGCTGCCTTTTTTGACAATGCAACATCAAGGGCGAACGGTCCTTCGACAATTGCCTTTCCCAATCTCCCTGTTGAATTATGCAAGAAAACGATTTGGGCGGCATCGGTCGTGCTGACGATGCCGGGATTCACCATTTCCACTGGGCATATCAAAGCAACTTTCGGAATTGGGATTCCAGATGATCGGGCAAGGTTCAACGCATTTTCGAGAATACTGACTTTTTTATCCAAATCGGGTTTGATCGAGATGGCCGCATCGGTAAGATACAGCGGTTTGTGATACCAAGGGAGCTCGATTTTCGCTACATGGCTGAGTAACGCTCCAGCTGGAATCAACTCCTTTTTTTTATCTAAAATCGCTTTGATGAAATCGCTTGTCCGAACCGATCCTTTCATGAGCACGTCAATGTAGCCATTACTCGCGTCGGTACTTGCCAAATCACATGAACAAATATCATCATTCGTGTGAACGATGGTCCAGTATGCAGCATCGATGTCATGGGTGTCCAGGATGTCTTGTGTCCGGTGAGAATCTCCGTAGAGCACGAATGCAACATCTTGGCGTTGCGAACACATTTCGCCCATGCTCAGTATGCTCTCGACATGATCAGAACCAACTATTGCGATTCTTTTAAGAAATTCTGACATAATCCATCACCTTTCTCTTGCCTTCAAGAATTGCATAGGCATTCTCTGCCAACGAGTACATCTCACGTTCGCCACCGATCACATACACAGGAGCTAGAAAGGATATCCGTTTTTCAATCATCTTCACCATTTCATCATAATTCGCCATGCCACCGGTAAGTACAATCGCATCGATGCGACCTTCAAGAACCGCACCGTGAGATGCTATTTCCTTTGATACCTGGTAGACCATCGCCCTGAGATAAAATTCTGCTGTGGGATCTCCTTGGGAAATCTTTTCTTCCAAATACCGTACATCCCGGCTATTCCAATAAGCAAATAGTCCACCTTCTCCCGTAATTCTTTTTTTGAGTTGTTGTTCCGAATATCTACCGCTAAGCACTAATCGCATGAAATCACCAACTGGAACTCCCCCGGAACGTTCGGGTGTAAACGGTCCTTCTCCATCGAGGGCGTTATTCACGTCAATGACATACCCATACCGATGACTTGCTATCGAAATACCGCTGCCAAGATGAGCCACTATCATTCTCAACTGTTCGTAAGGCTTGCCCATCATCTCTGCGACTGTTCTGGCCGCGCATTTATGATTGAGCGCATGAAAGATGCTTTTACGCTCGATTTCGGGTATTCCTGAAATCCTTGCCTCATTGATCATCTCATCCACCACTACCGGGTCGGCGATATATGCCGGACAATTGTATTGCCGGGAAATGCTGTCCGCCATGAGGGCTCCGAGGTTACAAGCATGCTCACCGTACTTTGCTTCCATCAAATCTTGCTTCATATCGTCTGAAATCCGATACACACCGCCCTTCAGTGGATGTAAAAGGCCTCCGCGCCCCATTACCGCTTCGATTACATAGCGGTGTTTGTTGTTTGATGTGAGAAATTCATTGACGAACGACAATCGGTATTCCAATTGTTCACTTATTCTGCCAAATCTGGATAATTCTTGAACAGAATGGTCGAATGTTTGTACGCTTCGCTGTTCAAGTTGGTGATACAATGCCAGTTTGGTTGTCGAAGACCCCGGATTGATCGCAAGAACCACATGTTCACTTGTCACATCATTTCCTTTTCACGTAGGTAAGAGAGCGTATTCTCTACGATTTCAAGATTTTTATCGGTATAAAGCTTCTTCCTCAACACATTTCCGATACTGTGTTTAACCGTAGAAACATGTAAAAACCCCGTAATGGCTGCCAATGCAGTAATCATGACCACATTTGCCGCTGATACCAAACCTGCTTTCTTAGCAATATCTGTCGCAGGTATGGCATAGGTTTTCACATCGGTCCTTCTTGGTTTGCGTTCTACCAAAGAGGAATTAAGTACGATGATCCCGTTGTTAGTCACCGAATTCTCGAACAACTCCAAAGAAGGATTGTTCATAGCTATCAACACGTTGGGACAATCCACAACCGGTGAACCGATCGGTTCGTCAGAACAAATCACTGATGCGTTAGCGCTTCCCCCACGCATTTCAGGGCCATAGGACGGTAGCCACGAGACGTTGAAGCCCTCTTCAAGAGCGCTAAAAGCCACTAATTCACCAGCGGAAAGTACGCCTTGGCCCCCGAATCCCGCAATTTTTATGTACTTTGGAGCTCGTGGAGGTCCATCATAACTGGTTTTCAGGATACTATCTTTCGTCAACAGCGTTACTATATCGGGTCGTATTACCGAAAGAGAATCCGGTTGGATTTCCTGAGGTACGTCCCTGAAACATTTCAATGGGAATATATCGCCCTCAAGTTCTCCTGCGATCCATGCCCTGGCATCAAGCGGACTCATCCGCCAATTTGTCGGACAGGGAGAAAGGATTTCGACGAAAGAGAAGCCTTTCTTCCGGACTTGGTAATCGAGAGCTTTCTTAATTGCCAAACGAGTGCGCAACACTTGTTTGGGAGTCGATAGAGAACAGCGTTCTATATAGGCGGGAGCCTGCAGGCTGGCGAGCAACTCACACATCCCTATCGGATTGCCATCCCGACTTTTACTCCGCCCCTCCGGAGTCGTAAGGGTTTTCACGCCTATTGGAGTCGTCGGGGCCATCTGGCCGCCTGTCATTCCGTAAATCGCATTGTTTATGAAAAATACGGTAATGTTTTCACCTCTATTGGCAGCGTGGACTATTTCGGTCATCCCAATGCCAGCCAAATCTCCGTCTCCTTGATACGCGATGATGATCGCATCCGAGAGTGTTCGCCTTATCCCGGTGGCCACCGCAGGAGCTCTTCCGTGTGAACATTGGATGTTTCCCGTGTCAAAATAATAATATGAAAAAACCGAACACCCAACCGGCGAGAGGAACACGGTCCGGTCTTGAATCGCCAGTTCATCTATGACCGAAGCAATTAATTTTTGAGCTGTACCATGGCCGCATCCGGGGCAATAGTGGGTTGTTTTTTGATCATTTTCCTTTCTAAAAAACAATTGGTACATCGAAGCACTCTTGGAATATTGTATCTGTACATCAGGCATGTCGATCTCCGATATGTTCTATGATACGGTCGACCAATGATGTGACCGTTGGCGTCGCCCCCCCAAAGGAACCGATATGGAGCACTTCAGTGGCACCGTTGGCATATAACGAAATATCTGAAGCCAACATGCCACTTGAAAGTTCCACCACGACCAAGGTTTTCTTTGCGGCAGCGAATTGTTTGATTTCCTGTTCCGGTAAAGGCCACAGGGTCTTTGGTCTGAACAGTCCCACCTTGAGCCCTAGGCGTCGCAGAGATCTCACGGCCGAAAGGCAAATGCGAGCGCAGATGCCATATGCGACAAACACAACTTGTGCATCTTCTGTGGCTACATGTTCGAATTCAAGTAATTCTCGAGATGCTTTTTCGTATGTTTTTTGGAGTTTCCGATTATGTTCGCTCTGCTTCTCAATGTTCATATAGATGGATGTGATCAGATTGGAACGACTTTGCGCATCAGCGTATACGGCCCAATCTTTTTTACCGGATTCAGAAGGGATCCCTTCGATTGACACCTGTTCCATCATCTGACCGATATACGCATCGCTGAGAATGAACACGGTCATCCTGTACCTATCGGCAATTTCAAACGATTTCATTGTCATTTCAAACATCTCTTGTGCAGAATAGGGTGCGAGAACAATGGTACGGTAATCACCGTGTCCCCCGCCTTTGACCACCATGTTGTAATCACTTTGCTCGGGCCAGATATTTCCCAATCCGGGACCGGAACGTTGCATATCCACTACCACAGCAGGCAAACAAGCCCCGGCCATATATGATAATCCTTCTCCCATCAGCGCAATCCCGGGTCCGGAAGAAGCTGTCATCACCCTCGCACCCGCGCTTGACGCGCCATAGAGCATATTGATTACGCTCACTTCCGATTCCGCTTGCAAAAAATGTCTCCCTGCCAAAGGAAACCAATACGCTGCCTGTTGCGCGATCTCACTTGCCGGTGTGATCGGGTAACCGAAAAAATGGGTACAACCGCCCATGAGGGCTCCGAATACCACAGCATCATTGCCTTTCATCAATCGTATGCCCATCCTCACACCTTCTTCATGCCATACACGACAAGGGCGCCGGGTTCGGGGCATACCGTAAAGCACAGACCGCATGCCGTACATCTATCGTTCCCGACAAATTCAACATACTGGTATCCCATGAGATTGAGTGTATCACCTATAACGAGACATCCGTGCGGGCAGGCTGCCACACACACGGCACATCCTTTACATTCGTCCCGATGAATTTCCACATGGTTCATAAAAAACCTCCGTGGGGGATGGGTGTCGAATGGATGTTCCCCATCCATCATACACTACTTCAGTGCACTTATGTAGTGTTTTTAATTTCTGAGGTATGAAACCATCCCCGATATATTTATATTTACACTTATGCCTTTTTCTGTCAATTATGACATTTTATTAATTTTGTGTATTTTATTAATATATTCCCTATTAATTCAACTTGACATTTTTTGTATTTTTGTCAATATTTTCTGTTATAGATAGATGTATCTGCATATTTGTTACCAAGGAGTTTGGACATGTATAAAACAATTGCCCAACTGCTACATCATATAGCAAGCAATAATCCCGAGACTCACGCTCAATTGGCAAAAGATGAAGAGGGAATATTCCACCCCGTGTCGTATGCGCAACTACACCGGCAAGTGTGCGATGCCGCGGCAGGCCTACATGTGTTAGGTGTTAAACGAGGGGATCATGTCGGATTGATTTCCGATAACCGGAAGGAGTGGTTTGTCGCTGATCTGGCCACGCTAGCAATCGGAGCTTCAGATGTTCCGCGAGGCAGGGACGCGATGGCTTATGAGCTCGCTTTCATTCTCGGTGTCACCGAAAGTAGCGTTTGTTTCGCAGAAAATATCGAGCAAGCTAGTAAGATTCTTGAATTGAAAGAAAAACTTCCGGCATTGGACATTCTCATACTGCTGGATCCAGCTTCAGATCTTTCTGAAATAAAATCTTCGCTGGCTAAGGATGTCGAACTGTTACTGCTGTCTGATGTGATGGCAAGAGGGAAGGCATTCAATGACGAGCACCCCGATTTTTATGAGGGTGAGGTTGCCAAGGGAACAAACGATGACATAGCAACGATCATCTTCACAAGCGGTACCACGGGAGAACCCAAAGGTGTCATGCTCACCCATGAGAATTTTTTATTCCAGTTGGAGCAATTGCCAAAGGTAATCGATTTCAAAAAGGGAGAACGTTGGTTATCCGTCTTGCCTGTATGGCACTCGTTCGAACGTATCTTGCAATATGTGATACTTTCGCAAGCGTCGACGATCGCATATTCGAAACCAATAGGAAAAATCCTTCTTGTAGACCTTCAGCGAGTGAATCCCTCGTGGATGGGGTCGGTGCCAAGAATTTGGGAGGCTGTCAAGACCGGAATCTATCAGAATGTAAAATTGAAAAGTCCGGTAGCAAGGGCATTGTTTCATTTCTTTGTCTGGGTCGGATCTCACCATGCTAATGCAATGAACCTTGTCACCGATAAGATGCCCCAATTCGGAAAACGTAGCCGCTTATTTGATTTCCTGCTTGGAATCATACCATTGATTGTCTTATGGCCCTTCAAATTGCTGGGCAACGTATTGGTGTTCAACACGATCAAGAAGAAATTCGGTACCAGCTTCCGCGCGGGAGTTTCGGGTGGCGGATCGATGCCTGCCAGTGTCGACCGTTTTTTCAAGGCGATAGGCATTACATTGTTAGATGGCTACGGGCTGACTGAAACCGCTCCTGTAATCGGTTTACGACGCTTGGACAGACAAGTGCCTGAAACGGTCGCTCCCCTTCCAGGTACCGAGATCAAGATTGTCGACGAATCGGGAAATCCTGTCGCACCAGGAAAAAAAGGGGTGATCCATGCTAGGGGAAAGCAAGTGATGAAAGGATACTACAAACGGCCTGATCTGACCGAATCCATCATTGATAAGGAAGGGTGGTTGAATACCGGCGATATTGGTATCTGGACCCATAAGGGAGAATTTGCAATCAAAGGCCGGGCAAAAGATACCATTGTCCTTTCAGGCGGAGAGAATATCGAACCGGTCCCGATAGAGGCACGATTACGCGAATCTGAATATATCGAACATGCTGTCGTTGTCGGCCAGGACAAAAAATACCTCGGAGCCTTGATCGTCGTGGACACCAAGCAGATCGAATTATATTTGAAGCAGAATGCAATTCCTTATATGGCTCGTTTCGATGTGATCGAGATGCCCGAAGTGGTAGAACTCATCAATTCTGAAATCGCAGATCAGGTAAGTGCGAAAAACGGATTTAAAAGCTATGAAAGGATTAACAGGTTCACGATTTTGAAACACCCGTTCAAGGTTGGCCAAGAACTTTCTGCCAAACAGGAGGTCATGCGCCATAAGATACAGGAGCTGTACAAGAAAGAAATCCAATCGATGTTTTAGCCCCGATAGCTTGCACTTCTGCAATCTTTCTGCTATATTCGTTGCAAATGCAACAAAAACAAAAACCATCTACATGTTATTCTTATGAAAACGACGATCGATGTGCTACAAAGAAGTGCATCGATTTGTCAAAAACAGTCAACCAGTTGTGTACTGCCGATCCGGAACTTGAGTCGATATTGGCTGATATCGGGTTTGTGGAAATCGTCAAACCGTTGATGTTGTCAACGGTAGGGAGGGTTATGACAATCCCAAAAGGATGTGCGTTACGTAATATTGATCTGGAGACAGTCAAACGTAAACTGGTAGAACACGGTTATACTCTTGAGGAGGAACATAGATGAGTGCGGAAATCAATAACAATGCCATCAAGCGACAAGAAGCGTTGCGGGATATGATTGCTCGTCTCCATGCAGGAGAGAGTGTCGAAGAGGTCAAGAAGATTTTTTCAGAACAATTCGATGGAGTCAGCGCACAGGAAATAGCCGATGCTGAACAAGCGTTGATCGCATCCGGAGTGAAGGTTGAGGAAGTCCAAACCCTCTGTGATGTACATGCAGCGGTATTCAAAGGGTCGATCGAAGAAATACATGCCGATAAGGACAAGTCTCGCGAATCAGGTCATCCGGTCTGGCTGCTGAAAGAAGAGAACAGAGCAATTGAACGGCTCTTTTCTCAACGGATCGACAAGCATGCGACCCTGTTGGAAACGGGGGACCCCTCAGCGGTTCGGCTTCTTGGCGAAGACCTCGAATTGCTGCAACAGATCGACAGTCATTACCAAAAGAAAGAAAACTTATGGTTTCCTATCATGGAGCGGTATGGGATCACTGCCCCACCGAAAGTCATGTGGGGCGTGGATGATGAAATCAGAGCGCAGTTGAAACAGCTTCGCAATGATGTTACCGCCCTGGAAGTATCGGGCAAACCCCGCTTATCTGCTGTACAAAAGGTAGTGGCTGACTTGCATGCTTTGAAAACAAAAATCGATGACATGATCGTAAAGGAAGAGAGCATTCTCATTCCGATGGTAAGCGAGGTCTTCTTCCTTCCAGATTGGCGCCAGATACGTTCGGGAACGCCCGAACTCGGATATTGTCTGCTCGACGAAAACACGGAAAAACAATTGGATAACCAGGAACAAGAGGGAAGATCCACAGTACCGTATGAGGCATTCTCAAAACTGGACATTCATCTGCCCACCGGTTCATTCTCTCCTGAAATCCTCACAGCAGTCCTCAATGCCTTGCCGTTCGACATCACATTTGTCGATAAACATGACAAGGTGCTCTATTTCTCACAGGGAAGCGAACGTATTTTCCCGAGAACCACTGCCATCATAGGCCGCGAAGTAATCAATTGCCATCCGCCGGCAAGCATGCACGTGGTACAGCAAATCCTTGATGATTTCAAAGCAGGTAAACGTGATGTGGCCGAATTCTATATCCACCTGCGTGGCATGTACATCCATATCAGATACTTCGCCGTTCGCAATGCGTCGGATGAATACCTTGGAACGTTGGAAGTGACGCAGAATATCGCTCCGATACAAAAGATCAGCGGAGACAAGCGTTTGTTGGATGAATAGCACATTCAAATAAATGTATGGCTAGGGGGAGTGCGTGAACTGACACTCCCCTTTTTTTATGTGAACCAATTAAAATGGTGCTCTTTTGCCATGTGGTGGGCAAATCTGGGCAATGTTCGCACTGGATAGACTTCCATCGCATGATCGTTGGAGAGCATTGGTGCCACAATCCGCCAGGATTCCGAGATTTCCTTCATCGTCGGGAAAAGACTTTTGTCACCTTGTAAAATCTTTTGGAGAATCTGTTCATACGCTTCTGGCGTGTTGGCACCAAAAGTTTCAGCCTGATTGAACCTGAAACGCACGGGTTTGGATTTCCATGAAGTATTAGGTTCTTTCAGATTCATGCTGATATCGATCGTCAATTCGGGATGAATAGTGATGATCACCCCGTTCTCGGCAATAGAAGTATCGTGCATTACCTGGGCAGTAGTATTTCTGAATTTGACATAGATAAGTGATTTTGCTTCTTTTTGCATTTTACCTGTCCGGACATGAATCGGGATTCCGGCGAAGTAATACGTATTGACAAATAATGTGAACGCAGCATAGGTGGGAGTATCGACTATATGACCGCTATGTGCACCCAATGATTCATAACGACCCATGGCAAATTGTTCAATCGGAGAAATCGCCCGGAGGACTTTCACCTTTTCAATCGCAATATCCTCAGGTGAAAGTGTCGCCGGTTCGTTCATTGTCAGATATGTGATGATCTGCATGATATGGTTTTGGATCGTATCGCGAACTACTCCGATCTGTTCATAAAATCCTAAACGTTGGTCAACTCCATGAGTCTCGTCAAATATTATCTGGATGCTCTCAATCGACCTATTATCCCAGATACTCCGCATGATGTCATTGTGAAAACGCATGATGAGCAAGTTTTGCATGAACTCTTTGCCCAGATAATGATCGATCCTGAAAATCTCCTTATCGGTGAAGGCTGTCTCAAGTATCTTATTATATCGATACGCACTTTCAAAATCGAAGCCAAATGGTTTTTCAACCACGATCTTCTTCGAAAGTTCACATGCGCATGACAGTGTCGCATCCACCTCCTGTATCTGACGGATGGCCTCCTCGTATAACGAAGGTTGCAGTGCAAGGTAATAAATCAGTTCTACCTGTCCGCTACCGGAAACCATCGACCGTAAGGTTCCGGCAAGCACTTGCATGGCTGCATCATCCTCCATGTCGTAATGGAGGTAATCGAGCCTGTCAAGGAAATATTGCGAAGCGTCATCGCCAATCATCGTGCTGACAAATTGATCGCGATCTTTAAAACGTCGCCCTAACGCCAATACTTGGAAATCAAATCCTTTGGCCATCAGATGATCGTATGCGGGATAGAGCTTTTTTAATGCCAAATCACCGGTACCACCGAATTGGATAATAATCATCTTCATCTTCGCTGCTCCTTCAAATCAGTCACCACACATACATCATACTGGTTATCTATGAAAAAACGATACGGAAAAGTCATCGCCGATTCATTTTGATCTGTCAATTTTGATAAAGCGTACCTTTTTGATTCTCCGAGGAACAATAAATAAATCGTTGCATTGCGAGCTCTTTTCTCAAATCCGTAAAATGTTACGGTATGGCGTTCGGGCGGAGGTTTCACACTATTGCTTATCAAGGCGATTTCACCTGTGACCGGTTGGGACAACTCAGAGTACGAGTCAGGAAACAACGAAGCGACATGTCCGTCCTCACCGACACCGAGGTATACAAGATCAAACAGATCGCCTTCATCAAACCCGTTAGTAGGATCGGGAACAAACAATTGCGTCCGAGCCATCCGATCATTTTGAAACGCTTCGCCAAGACCGGCGTCCAACAACGTGTCAACATTTCGTTGTCCTGAAAGCCGTTCATCAACCAAATATAGTTGCACCTTCTTCAAATCATCGTCAGAGAGCTCAAGAAGCCCTTTGATAACAAAAGCGACACTCCTTCCTCCGGGAACGGCAATACGTACGGCTTGTTGTTTCGAACACAACAGACCGATGGTATCGCGAACCAAAGACTGCAATTCGTCGGCATGTGATATGACTATCTCTCTCATTGGTTCAATATACCCCAAAGAAAGCAAGCCGCACAGTAGCAACTATTCTGTCAGTCGATGATCCCCAATTTTCTCGCGGAAGTTCCGATAATTTCGATTGCCATATCGATTTCATCATCCGAGTGGATCGCCATGCAGGAGGTTCTTAACAAGGCTCTCTGAGGGGGAACTGCCGGGCTGATGACCGGATTAACATAAACACCTTTTTCAAAACAATCCTTCCAGAGCAGGAATGTCTTTTCATTATCTCCGATTACCAGTGGGACAATGGGGGTTTCTGTCGCGCCAATGTTGAACCCTACCGCTGCGAATCCTTTGGCCATCCTTTTGGCATTGTGTTGTAATGTTGCAACACGCTGGGGTTCTTCTTGAATTATTTGTAATGCTCGCATCGCTGCGGCCAAATTTGCAGGAGGCATGGAAGCACTGAAAATGAGCGGGCGCGCAAAATGTTTGATGTAATCGATAACCTTAGCATGCCCGGCGACAAATCCACCAATCGATCCAAATGATTTGGAGAATGTGCACATAAGCAAATCACATAACTCGCTTCGGTTGCCGAAATGTTCGCAGGTTCCTCGTCCGGTCGAACCGATGACCCCGATCGCATGTGCTTCGTCAAGGTAGATGGCAGCTTTATATGCATCGGCAAGTTCTTTTATCTCTGGCAACAGTGCGATATCGCCCTCCATGGAGAATACGCCGTCCAACACGATAATCTTCGGTTCGTCAAGCCCAATCCTACTCAATTCACGTTCTAAATCGTTAACGCTGTTATGTTTGAAACGATGAAGTTTGATATCTCTCTTTGACCCTTCCG
This sequence comes from Spirochaetales bacterium, assembly GCA_012523305.1. GTDB lineage: Bacteria > Spirochaetota > Spirochaetia > Sphaerochaetales > Sphaerochaetaceae > JAAYDK01. Next base: position 13,204 of record JAAYIV010000029.1, on the reverse strand, counting down.
CTAAAAAGATACCATCCATAATCGATGCATGATCGTATTTGTCAACCAGTACATGCTCCTGGCGGCCAAGAATCGCAAAGAGGGATCCGAGGTTTGTCTGGTATCCCGTGGTGAAACAGAGAGCGGCTTCTTTACCGACAAATTGCGCCAGTTGGGCCTCGAACTCTTCATGTATATCCAACGTTCCATTCATGAATCGCGATCCCGAACAACTTGTACCATACCGTTCCAATGCTATTTCGGCAGCTTCGATGAGCCTTGGGTCATTGGCAAGGCCAAGATAGTTATTGGACCCGAACATGAGCATTTCCCGTCCATCGATGTATACTTTTGTTCCTTCGCTTCGGCTTATTGGTTTAAAAAACGGGTACAATCCGTTCGCTCTCGCTTCTTCAGCTTCATTAAACGCATAGCATTTATCAAAAATCGGTGTATTTTTCGGATTTTTCATGATTGGAACCTCCAAGTCGACATTAGCAGCGATTCGGTGTAAAAATATCAAGCAATAGAATAGACATAATTATGGAGATTGTCAAAAAAAAACGAAAAAAAGTCAATTCCATTACATTCATCAAAAAAACCAGCCATCAAATCTGATTGTTAAGATTCGAATTAATTGACTCATATACCTTACGATACTACAATCTCACATATACATTCGATCCACACAATTATATAGACGGATGGTTGGTCTTCACATATCATTGGTTTTTGTCGCACCTAGGTTGAGTGGAGGAAACTTTTGAATATCGCATTTATCAGCAGTATCGCGCTCGTGTTGGGTGTTGTGTTTGTCAATGGCTGGACCGACGCCCCCAACGCCATCGGTAGCGCAGTCGGAACCAGGGCGTTGACTCCGAGGACCGCAATCTTAATGGCTGTGGCATGTAACTTCTTGGGTGTCCTTTTGATGACGGCCGTCAGCAGTGAGGTAGCAGACACCATCTCAGGCATGGTAGACCTCACGGGCAATACAAGTGATGCCATGAGTATTCCCGATAATGCGATCATTGTGCTTACGGCAGCTATGTTCGCCATCGTCGTCTGGGCAACTGGTGCCTGGTGGTTCGGGATTCCTACAAGCGAAAGCCATTCGCTCATCGCCGGTCTTACCGGCGGAGCCCTTGCACTTGGCGGATTCGAAGCAGTCAATGCTCAAGCGTGGATCAAGGTGGGCATAGGCTTGGGGGTCTCTTCCGTCCTGGGATTCTTTCTCGGTGTCGTGTTGGTCAGAATCATTGAACGCATAGTCCGTTATAGCAATAGGTTTTTAGCCGAACGCGTCTTCCATAAATTACAAGTTGCCGCCGCGGCTTTGATGGCATTTCTCCATGGAGCTCAGGACGGGCAAAAATTCATGGGAGTATTCATGTTAGCATTGTTCCTCAACGGATCCGCTTCAAAAGCTGCCGATGGTACATTTGTCATCCCTCTGTGGGTGATGGTGCTATGTTCTTTGGTTATGGGATTGGGCACGATGGTAGGGGGTAAAAGAATCATAAAGACCGTTGGTATCGATATGGTAAAAATGCGTACTTACCAAGGTTTTGCCAGTGATCTCGCTGCCAGTACCTGTTTGCTGATTGCATCGTTGACCGGATTGCCGGTATCGACCACGCATACGAAAACTACCGCCGTGATGGGTGTCGCAGCCTCAAGAAGAGTCTCTAGCGTTGACTGGGCGATAGCACGTGAGATGGTATGGGCATGGGTACTTACGTTTCCTGGTTGCGGGCTGTTGGGGTTCGCAATGGCAAAATTATTCTTATTCCTATTCTAGTTCTGTACATTTTGGAGGATTCCCCGATGAAATTTGGAAGAAGCAGAGATACCGATTACTTCGCAATGTTGATTTCCATGATGGAGTGTTCGTTACGAACAGCACAAGCTCTCGATGAACTTTTCCGCGATTATAATAATGTCGAACAAAAAGCTGACAGAATCCATGATATCGAACATGAAGGGGATAATTTACTGCATAGCCTAACACATGAACTAAATATGGCGTTCATCACTCCTATCGACCGGGAGGACCTCATGCTCCTCGGATCAAATATTGACACCGTGACCGATGCGATTGAAGACGTTGCCCTTACGATGGATATGTTATCGATTCGTAAAATCAGGCAGGACATCCTTCCCATGTCATCGCTTATGGTCGATGCATGCACAAAACTGGTCAAAGCTTTTATCGAGTTCAGAGATTTTAAGACCTCAAAAGAACTGACAAACCTTCTCATAGGAGTTAATCATGATGAGGAGGCTGCTGACCGTTTTTACAGGGCTTGCGTGAAGAACCTTTTCAAGGAAGAACATATCCAATCTATCGATGTAGTCCGCTGGAAAGCCATTTATGATGGCATGGAATTAGTCCTCGACACATGTGAGGATGTTGCCGATGCGCTGGAACTCATCGCGGTAAAAAACCGCTGACATTTGCCAGTATCCGTTGCCAACACTCCAATTTTTCATCGAACGGTATGGTGTTCGCACAACTTGTCGACGGAGCCATTACTAACGATGGCCGATTGTCGTATGTTGACATTCCTTGCGTGATATCGAATTTTTTTGCCATGTGATAGGCAGTAGTACCATTACAACAAATCAATGCGATCGCTTTATGGGTATTCCAAAATGCGGTGAAATCATTTGGCAGCGCATTACGAATAGTACTGTCTGAAGAACCTCTGCGTTCACAACACCGTATCACATCCCACAAAGCGATGGAGTGCCTGAGTAACATGGCAACCTTTGCCTGATAATCAAAAGACAAGTCTTCATCCAACAAGCGAGCCATCAATGGCCAGAACGCATTTCTCTTGTGCGCGTAATATTGATGAGCCTCTAATGAAGCCACCCCAGGCATACTCCCGAGAATGAGTATTTTCGCATCGACATCGGCTATAGGGGCAAAACCGTTAATTATCATACTCTTATAATACTTGATGACTCGATTAATTTCAATTTTATCGGGATTCCTGTATCATCTTGTATCACTTACTCAAGCATGGCATACTGACTAACGATTCTTACTGTTGTTACGAGTAGGTATAATTATCTATGTCCAGGAGGAGGAAATTGCATGCAGGAAAAAAACAGCGGACAATCGTATGCACCCAAAGGAAAAGCAAATATAGTTTGTGCACCCGGTGAATTCAAAGTCGGGGTAATAGGTCTCGACCATGGTCATATTTATGGGATGTGCAACGGGCTTAAAGAAGCAGGGGCAACAATCGTTGCGGTGTATGACGCCAATGCAGATGCCGCACAAAATTTTATCAAGGCTTATCCCACTGCCGTCGTGAAAAAACATCGCGATGAGATTTTGGACGATCCTTCAATCCAGTTAGTCGCCAGTGCGATCATACCGTCAGAACGAGGTCCTTTAGGTTGCGAAGTGTTAAAAAGGGGTAAGGATTACTTTGCCGACAAACCACCTTTCACTACACTGGATCAAGTTGCCGAAGCGCGAAGAATCGTCAAAGAAACCGGTCGGATTTATGGAGTATATTACAGTGAACGACTCCATGTCGAAGCAGCAACACGGGCAACCGAATTGATTGAGCAACAGGCAATCGGTCGTGTCGTGCAAGTAATGGGATGGGGACCACACAGAGCTTCGATCGATACCAGACCGCAATGGTTTTTTGATAAGAAAAGAAACGGGGGTATTTTGGTGGATATCGGTTGTCACCAAATCGAACAGATTTTAAAATGGAGCGATGCGATCGACGGTCGTATCACCGCTAGTCGAACTGCGAATTTCAACCATAAACACTATCCGGGATTTTCAGATTTCGGTGATGCGAACATCATTACCGAAACCGGGTGTGCGGGATATTTCAGAGTAGATTGGTTCACTCCTGACGGTTTGGGAACCTGGGGTGATGGAAGAACCATTATTCTCGGCACTGACGGCTATATTGAATTACGCAAATACATCGATATTGCCCGTGAAAAGGAAGGAGACCATGTCTATTGGGTCAATCATGAAGGTGAACAACACGAATGTGTCGCCGGTGTCGCCGGATTTCCATTCTTCGGACAATTCGTACGTGATTGCCTTGACAGGACCGAAACATCCGCATCCCAAGAACGCGTGTTCAGAGCAATCGAGTTGGCTATTGAAGCAGAAGAAAAAGCAATTCGCATCGAGCAATGATATTAACGAAGAATTGGCAGCGCCTGCATGTCACTTTTATTTACAGGTGCTGCCTGTCTAGGAGCAAACAGTGAGCTGTCATGATGATCCAACGGCGTTCCTTTGCCATCCGGATGTTTTGATAATCGATCCGGATGATTCGGTAGCCGTTGCACTACGCCAACTGGATCCATCGTACCGGATTGAAGTTCCACAAGGTTCTGTAACGCTACTCGATACGATTCTTCCAGGACATAAATTTGCCTTGAAAGATATACAGGAAGGTGAAACCGTCATTAAATACGGGCACTCAATCGGTATTGCCGTCAAAACGATTCAAAGAGGTGAATTGGTACACACTCACAACCTTACAAGTAACTTAGAAGATCAATCCTACTACTATCATAGCCCGCGCAGTTCACACCTGAGGTCATCCGAATCCCAAACTTTTCAAGGGTATCGGCGGAATAACGGATCTGTGGGAATTCGTAACGATATTTGGATTATTCCAACTGTTGGATGTATTGCTCATGTAGCATCGTCTTTGGCCGATTGGGGTAACGAGATGGTGCGCGATGGTAGGTTTGAGGGCATTGATTCGTGTAAAGCACTCTCCCATGTCCATGGTTGTTCACAGCTGGGTGATGATCATGAAGCAACCGTCCGATTGCTCGCTTCATTGGCTAGTCATCCCAATGCCGCCGGAGTTTTGGTAATAGGGCTCGGATGTGAAAACAATTCGTTGGAATCCTTTGTATCCCGGATCGATCCTTCGGTTTTCGATCATATGAAAACCTTGAACTGTCAATCGGTTGAAGATGAATTGACCGAAGGGAGAATCCTTCTCGCTCAACTGGCCGCACATGCCCAAACATGCGAACGCGAATCGATTGATATCGGCCAACTTGTCGTAGCAACTAAATGCGGAGGCTCCGATGGATTTTCAGGAATCACTGCCAATGTATTGGTCGGCTTGTTCAGCGATTGGCTTGTTGCACATGGAGGCAGTGCGATACTTTCAGAAATTCCGGAAATGTTCGGCACGGAAACCATACTGTTTGATCGATGTGCAAATGTAGAAGTATACCGTCGTCTAAAAGCCGTGATCAACAAACAAAAGCGACATTTTATTTCTCATGGGCAACCGATTCATGAAAACCCTTCTCCGGGCAACAAGGAAGGCGGAATCACGACACTTGAAGAAAAATCGTTGGGGTGTATCCGTAAGGGAGGAACCAGTACGATCATTGATATTATCGATTACGGTAAATGTGTCACGAAAAAAGGGCTCGGGATCCTAGAAGGTCCAGGAAACGACATGATATCCATCACCGCAATGGCAGCGAGCCATGCACATCTGGTTCTCTTTACAACCGGACGGGGAACTCCGTTGGGCACCGTGATTCCTTGTATCAAGATTTCAAGCAACAGCCAACTCGCTGATAAAAAACCCAACTGGATAGACTTTGACGCAGGAACCGTGCTGAATGAAGGTCCGCAGCCTGTCTTACAGGATCTGATCGAAATGATAAAAGATGTAGCTTCAAAACGCATTTTGACGAATAATGAACACAACGGTTTCGAACACATAGCAATTTTGAAAGATGGAGTAACATTATGAGAACATTTATGGATGAGAATTTCTTGCTGCAAAATCCGACTGCTGTCAAGCTGTATCATGATTATGCGAAGGAGGAACCAATATTTGACTATCACTGTCATTTGAGTCCTTCACAGATTGCGCAAGATAAGCGATTTTCAAACCTAACAGAAATTTGGTTGGGAGGAGACCATTACAAATGGAGAGCGATGCGGACCGTCGGCATTGACGAAAAGTTGATCACCGGAAACGCCTCGCCTTTCGATAAGTTCATGGCTTGGGCACAAACAATCCCTCAGCTATTGGGCAATCCTTTGTATCATTGGTCGCATCTGGAACTTCAACGCTACTTTGGTATCCATGAAGTTCTGAATACTTCATCAGCTTTTTCCATCTGGGAACAGGCTAATGAGATTCTCGCTAGCGACAGCATGTCCATCCCCTCGATTTTTTCACGTTTCAAGGTTGCGGCGGTAGGGACTACTGACGATCCGATAGATGATTTGGCATATCACAAACAAATCGCACAAGGATCCGCGGTTATCGGCACGATCGAAACGAAGGTGCTTCCTTCGTATAGGCCCGACAAGGCTTTGATGATCCAGGCCAAGACATTTCCAGAATATATCAAATCACTGGGAAGTGCTGCTGCCATCACGATCAAGAATGTCAACGATGTCATTGAGGCATTGGCGAAACGCTTGCAGTACTTCATCTCAAACGGGTGCAAAGCCAGCGATCATGGGGTACCTATGGTACCGTACACAGTTGCCTCTGATAAGGAAATTGACGAGATATTTGCGAAAGCTCTTGAAGGAAAACCACTTACTACGCTCGAAACAGATGCCTATCAAACAAAAGTCATGCTTGCTTTAGGTGAGTTATATGCTCAAAAAGGCATCGTGATGCAACTTCATCTTAATTCGATTCGTAATTTGAATCCCCCGATGTTCGATCAAATCGGCCCCGATACAGGGTTCGATGCGACTCATGACGCAGCGTTATCAGATCGTTTGGCATTCTTTTTGGGTGCATTGGAAAAGCAACACAGTATGCCAAAGACTATCCTCTATTCACTCAATCCGAATGATTACTATGTGCTAGCCACTCATATGGGCAGTTATCAAGGCGGCGGTATTCCAGGTAAGATGCAACTCGGTTCAGGGTGGTGGTTTTGCGATCATAAAGATGGAATGGAAGAACAAATGAGAACCTTGGGTAATTTAGGTTCATTACCAAGATTTGTCGGGATGCTTACGGATTCCAGAAGTTTCTTATCCTATCCGCGCCATGAATATTTCAGGCGGATCTTGTGTAATTTGTTTGGTAAGTGGGCTGAACACGGAGAGGTTCCTGCAGATATCGATTTGCTTGGATCGGTAGTAAAAGATATCTCTTACAGGAACGCGCAAGCTTACTTTGGCTAAAAAACAACGAAGGATCGATACATGGCATTGCAAAACGGACTCGCACAGAGCAAGAGCTCGGCAAAACAGTTGAGTTCTGTTACCAGAACGTTTGGTATTTTGGAACAACTTGCTCGGCACAAGCAAATCAATCTTGAACGTCTGGCGGTAGAGACAGAATTGCCCAAGCCAACGCTTCACCGATTTCTTTCAACTCTGGTCGAGCTCGGGTATGTGTATAAAGATCTCAATGATCAATATTCATTGACGTTGAAGATGTTCAGCGTAGGGTCTCGGGGTTTGGCTCACATGGAACTATCAAAGATTGCAGAGCCTGTCGCTGAACAATTGAGAGATACTCTCGGAGAAACCGTCCATATGGGAATCTTGGATGAGCAATATGCCATGTACATTATCAAGATTGAATCGCTTTACACTATCAGAATGTATTCGAGGGTAGGCAAACGTATCCCACTGTATTGCACGGCAATCGGCAAAGTCCTACTCGCCGGTTTGCCACAAACACGACGCAAGGCAATGTTGGATTGCATGCAATTGGTGAGATTTACATCCAGTACTATCAGCGAACGTGTTTCTCTTGAGACAGAATTGGATGCCATCATTGAGTCGGGATTTGCCGAGGACCGGGAAGAACATGAAAAAGGAATTCGCTGTATCGCAGTACCGGTCAAAGACCATGAGGGGAACACCGTTGCAGGATTATCCGTCTCATGGCCAGTTTTCCGGTTTGATGAAAAAGAAAAGGAACACTACCTCATTCACTTGAAACAAGCCGGTGATGGAATATCGGCACGTCTGGGGCATCTACATTAGCTGCGATTTACCGTTGGACCCTTCCAGAGGCATCACCCTTGAGAAGCGTTTCAATTTCAGCTTTGGTAGTGAGATTGAAATCTCCCGGGACACTATGCTTAAGGCAAGACGCCGCGACAGCAAAATCCAATGCTTGTTTCTCATTCAGATGCCTTAAGCCATAAATCAATCCGGCAGAGAATGAATCACCGCCGCCGACACGGTCAATAATATCATCGATAGCATAACGCTGTGATTCATAGAATCCGTTCACACCATGAAGTACAGCCCTCCATCCGTTGCGATCGGCACTGATACTTTCACGCAATGTAATGGCCACATGCTGGATGTTGGGGAACATCGATTTTACCTTCTCAGCCAATTGTCGGTATACGACATCGGAAAGCTCTCCTTTGGTAACATCGACATCAGCCTCAATTCCGAGACATTTTTGGATGTCTTCTTCATTGGCGACTATGACATCGGCATACTGCACCAAGGCTCGCATCACTTCCGGAGCTTTTTTCCCATAATTCCAAAGCTTCTTCCGATAATTTAAGTCCATGGAAACAGTAAGCGACATCTCTTTTGCTTTCTTTACAGCTGCTATCGCGCAGTCTGCGGCGGTTTGTGAGAGAGCCGGGGTGATACCGGTAACATGGAACCATTTCGCCCCTTCGAATACCTGGGCCCAATCGAAATCGGATGGTTTTGCCAGACTGATCGATGACATGTTTCGGTCATATACGACTTTTGAAGCTCGTTGATTGGCTCCGGTCTCCAGAAAATATATTCCTACCCTGCCATCTTTGGTCTTTACGATAGCAGACGTATCGACACCGTGTTTACGTAATTCTGAAATCGCCCCGTCAGCAATCGCATTATCAGGTAATGCGGTAACGAAACGAGTCTGCTCACCTAATATGCTCAATGATACCGCTACATTGGCTTCGCCACCACCGAAGGTCGCTTCAAGTGCAGGTCTTTGAAAGAATCGTTCGTGTTCGAATGACTTCAAACGAAGCATGATTTCACCAAATGTAACTATTTTATCCATATACGTTCCTTCCTTATGTTCTAGTCCGTCTGATTATATCATAAGGATATGAAAGGTCAATCCATAGTGAAATGATGTTCCATTTTTCGAATCCGTGGTAAATTCCGTCAGAATCACACTGAGTATTTTGACGCTCGGAAGCTACCCGGACCAAGTATTGAAACACAGTTGAGCCACTTTGGATCCCTACTGTATAGAGAATATCTTTTGCCTCCCAAAAAATTATTACACTATCAGGAGTGTATCTTTGATATCTGGTGAACCGGCAAGCGAAGAGAACACATTTGCAGTCTTTTTACACGAGAGCCGCTAACATCCCTTGCATCTCCATAAAGTTATAACATAGTAGAAAACTTCAAACAGATTCACTCATGAGCATGTTTGACAACAATTCGTACGGGTAGTATTCCAATGAACATTCGTTTGGCAGGTCCTGTGGTGTTTGGAAGTAGAAGAAACTTATCAGACGAAGTGAACAACATTTGTAAATTTTCGTGGCTCCTAAAAGAATAATTCCAAATCTTTGGTATGGTTTATAAAAAGCTCCCGAGGCTTACACTGAAGATTTGTTCGGGAAGGCTTTGAAGCGTTGCATTGGTGGATTTCAAATAATAAAACACTCACATAATTGACCTCTGATGTCTTTGAGACACACTTCATGTGTTGTTTGTTAGCTTTAATACCGTTATTACTTCAACCAATTCAACAGTAGTACCCTATCTCTTTCTCTCGATACCAAATTACTTAGCTTTCAGGCAGTAATCTCAGCAGTTTTTTTACCTTGCCAACGACAGAACAACCAAGAAAAGACAAACATCTGAAGAGCGATCTCCGGGTACCCGATTACAGGGTTGAATGGGAAACGAGTATAGAGGAATCCTTCTATCGAGCCGGGTCCTGTGATCACCGATCCGATACTGGAAAATACAAACAGCAACACGAACAAATGGATCCAACCCGTTGCACGTCTGATGATGATTTCCCTGAACGGATAAATCGCCAATGCCAGAAATGCACCACGGACGACCTGCACAACAGGTGCCATCCGGACTGATAATGCATCTGATGGCTTCATCACCTCACTGAACACCGGATCATGTGAAAAATACTCAAAATATTTACTGACCAACATGAAGAATATGCCGAAACCAAGATACGTCAGCCCGTGTACCACAATAAACCGTAGCGAAAAAGAGACCATTGGATGCAATCTAATCGTTTTTCTCAAAATATTCCTCCTAATACGATTCTGTTTATCAGAATCAGTCGTATTTTTTATGCATGACAATCCGCAATGTGTGTTAAACAACATCGAGAAGATTGACAGCCGAAACTGAGAATTTCATGCTTGCTGCTTTCTCATCCTTCTGATTTCAGGTAAGAGTCCTGACAATAACAGTGAGGCAGAAAGCAACAACGCTGCCAATCCAAGCCACGGTGATAAAACAGGAAACACCGAAACAACAAACAAATACGGTTGATTGACACTCCATGCAAGTATGCCAATGAGCATTATCGCGGTGGAACACTTGAATAGCCTTACCCCCATTGGTTTTCGCACACTCCAAGTGAGAATAAGCCGTACTGCAATCAATATGCTTACAGAGACCATGAGGGCTATGAGTGTGCTCATCGCAATGTGAGCCCGGATGATGTTACCCATGCCCACAGATGGGAAATCCCTCCAACGCGCCCATTCGGAGAGTATGAAGGCTATAAGAGGCCAACTTCGTTGGCTGTTCGTGAGCACAACGATGGCATCCCCCGTTTTGGGCACCACCTGAAAGTGCGTCATGATCCCGTATCCCTGCCCCCCGTGAGAGACGGATAGCATTCCGTTAGGAAGCGTCTCAATATAATGACCGAACCCATACGCATCGAATACCATGCCATACATCCCGATATCATCGCGTTCCGGTGCATACATCATCCGAATGTGTTCGTCACCCAATACCTGGTGTTCCTTCATCCCCGCTACCGCGAACTGGGCGATATCCTCGGCTGTCGAGAACAAGCCCCCGGAAGACTTTTCTGGATAGAGGTAAACTGGGACCGGATTACCGTTAAGGTCATACCCGGTCGGAGGGTATGGTCGCAGGGCATCACCGAAATCAAAAAATGACGCTTTCAGACCCATGGGAACAAACACCTCTGAGAGCATGTACTCTGAAAAACGCTTCCCGCTGACTTGTTCTATCAGAAGCTCCAGCACATGATAGCCGACATTCGAATAGGAGAATTTCAATCCCGGTTCGTGTGTCAAGACCGCTTCCTTCGAGAGCTTCTCCTTAAGAGTCGGCATCTGTTCTCCCGGAGCATACATATCCGTGAAATCGCCCAACGGCATGCCGGATCCGTGGTTTAACAAATTCCGTACCGTAACTTTCTCCACCTGATAATCAGTCGCGGGGAATTGCCAATCATCCAGATACTGCAGCACAGGGGCATCTAAATCGAAAGCATCATGCTCCACGAGATTCATCACAGCCCATGCGGTCAAGGACTTCGTGATGGACTGGACGCTCATGGGAGTATCCGTTGTCAATATCCTCCGATCCTCCTTATCCGCATATCCATAGGCCTTAGTCCATGCTATTTCTGAACCTACCACAAGGGCGATGCTGCAACCCGGAATTTCATGCATCCCCATCAGGTTTGGTATCATCTCATCCATATGTGCCTTGAATTGATCAAGCGTAACCTTCGGGCTGAGTTTTGGCTTGACCTGCAAACTGCCAGAAAGCAATGCGATCAACACGCCTAACAGCAAGAAGAAGATTATGATAAGCCACCACATACGTTGACCTTTCGATTTTGTTTTTTGTTCCATTTTGATGATACCTCGTTCAAAATCTCTGAATTACCCCATTCAATCCAAAACTTCCAATTCTTCGGGAATAGGTAACATTACCGACTCCTTGCCAAAGACTTGTCTAAACCTCTGACGCACCTCTCAGCCGAAGTGTTTTTTTGATTTGAAAGATACCGTTCCGATAGAACCGCACACCACTGATTGTGATGAGGGTTGTTGGGGATCCGATTGTTCCACCACTCGCCCCTAGGAGCATCAATGAACCGGTTTCACGATGTCCCCGATTGCTTCGACGGGCAACCAGTCGTCCATATTGCCAAAGGAGCTCCGATCGATTCGAAAGGGCGTAACTTCCAGATACTTTTCCACCTCGATCAACACGAGATATCGTTTGCCGCCCCATCGCTTGATCTGGTCGGGTGCAAGACAGAGTTTTGATTGATAGTCCGAAATAAGCCCCAAGGCCTCCGAATCATCCAATTTATCCGAATTGAGAACATTCTTCACAACAGCTTTGCCACGGACCATTCCATCACCACTGTTTTCGATGAACCACAAGGTTTCGCTGACAAAAACCCGTCCATAGGGAAATTTTCTTCCGGTTGCGCCCCTGATAATCATGCATTTCTCGCCGTTTCTCAGCTTGTCCAATTCCTTCGCCTTTGCATCGAGATATACCACGTGCTCCATAAATGAATCTCCTTTTTGCGAGCTTTGCTCGATCATGAAGTTGAACACCAATCAAGATTCTTCAATGTGTTCCTTTTTATCCCTATACTCTCTCCGTACAAAGTCTGCGTCGCATGCATGTCAACCCATGCGGCGTTTCAATGAAGGATTTATTGATAGGGCTCCCAGCGTTTGAACACTTGTAGGGATCCCTCGCTACCTCCGATCAGTATCACGAGTGAAGATACGAACGGTTTCAATGACATGGAGAACCCTTCCGTGATACGAATCATCTCTGTCCCCAACCGGGTGAACGAATATTCACCAGATCCTCCAAGCGATCCGAACATGCTGAACAACAACCATAAACCCAATGAGCAGAGACCGGCAACAACGGGTTTTTTGACCATTGCGGAAACGCTTATGGTCATCACTCCGATCACCACAAGATACAGCATGAGCAACAGGTTCGATTGCATGAATTGGATCAAAGGGAATCCAGGAAAAAGGTAACAAGCATAGAGACTGCTGAAGATTACTGCGATACCGATGCCTGAACCTGCCATGAACACCATTGCAAGCATTTTCGAGCAGAGAATCAAACGGTATGTTATCGGTCTGACCACCAGGAATTGCAGCGAACCGTCGGCTTTTTCCCCGGCAACGCTGCCCATTGCAAGGAATATCATGAGGATCGAACCGAGCT
>JAAYIV010000172.1 GCA_012523305.1 Spirochaetales bacterium | reverse complement strand
ACGACGACCCAAGTTCCAAGTAATTCATCCATGGCATGTCGTATTTGGGAAGCTCGGGGAGGATTCGCAATGGCGATTCCTTCAGCCGATGATGAAATCGATACATCGTCCCGAATCTGTTCACCGGCCATTGCCAACGGGGCGCACGCCGAGGCCTGGACCGCGATGACTTTGGGAATTTTGTCGATGAACTTCCATTTTAGGAATTCTTTCAAGGCGTGGTATATTCCTAAAAACAACGTTCCATTTCCAACAGGAATCACTAACATGTCTGGAAGTGCGTTTCTTAATTGCACGAACAACTCATACAGATATGTTTTCATCCCCTGATGGAATAACGGATTGTACACGTGACTGGCATAAAATGATCCGGTATCGAGCATGTGATTCCATGCTGCCTTAGCTGATTCCTCCCTGGAACCTTCAACTGTATGGATATGTGCCTTATACATTTCGAGTTGAAATAATTTCATCCGGCTGGTAGAGGCAGGAACAAATACATCGCATATGATTCCGACGCGCGCACAGTAGGCAGCGATGGAAATCGCAGCATTCCCGCTGCTATCGATATGGCAACGTCGGATGTCCATCGATTTCATCGCTGCAACGAGGACTGAGGCTCCCCTATCCTTGAAGGAGAGTGTCGGCATCATAAATTCAGCTTTTCCAAACAGGTTGTCTCGAAGTCGGATCAACGGCGTGAATCCTTCTGACATCGTGGCACCTTGAATTACTTCACCATCGATCGGGACAAGCAAGCTTTTGAAATTCCATAGGGAACGAGTATGTTCGGTTGATAATTGACCGACATCCAATGGTTTCACATCGAATTCAGCATCAAGAACACCGCCGCAGGCACATACGGGAATAGTGTAAGAAGATGGATAATATTGCTGGCACTCGATACATCGATATCCCCAGGAATCATCTTTCATATTCCAACATTATCATGACTTCAGGCGACCTAGGCAATCACATCTTTCAATGAATTTGTCGATTAAGACGATGTGTCAGCTGTGGCAAGCTTTTTTCATATGGTCAAAATTGTCATTTCAGATTGCCACTAATTGGATTTCTCCTAATCGTTTAAGATAATTTTTGCATTAAAAGAAAATTACATGATTTTTATATTATGTTTCCATCCAGTATATTCCTCTATTGATTTTTAGTTATATATTTATATACGAAATAGATAGTTATAAATTCCACTCCATATTTATAATGTAACCATTGTTTTTATCCACTTAGGGTGATGGTTTCATATCCAAACATGCTCTTCACCAAACGAATCTTGTATTTTAAAATCATGAAAATACAAAATATGATGGAGACGCTCATGGAAATTGAAGCAACTATTGCGCGGAACATCAGGAGGATCCGGTTAGAAAAGGGGCTTACGCAAGAAAAGCTGGCAAGGAAATGTGGAATGCAGATTTCATATATCGGAATGATTGAAATTCGTAAGAAAAACCCTAAACTCTCGACTTTGCAAAGAATCGCAAGGGGATTGGATGTTCATTACCTTGAATTATTAAAACCCCCTGAAGATGATTTTGACTGTGAGATAGTTTCTGAGCTGTTTGATCCGGTTGAAACCGCTAGTCGCGAGATACACAAGGTTCTTCAAAAGCACTTTTACGAACGACATAATTGAAGTGCCAGAATAATAATTCCATGCTACCATTTCGTATGAATATTGTAATGGCAACGGATCGGAAAACGATCGCAAAGTTTGTCAGGTTTCCTCGTACACTCTACAAAGGATCTCCATATTGGGTGCCACCGTTGTGGAAAGATGAATACCACGCATACGACCGGCAACGAAACGTCATGTTAAGGAACAATGACTATCAGCTCTTACTTGCCATTGATAGTGACAATACGATCGTAGGCAGATCAATCGTATACATCGATGCTTCCTATAACTCACATTGCAATATCGGTATTGGTTTTTTCGGAGCGTTCGAATGTATCGAAGACCAACATGTTGCCGATGCCTTGATGGATGCCAGCTCTCATTGGCTTAAAGAAAAAGGAATGAGTGCTATTCGTGGACCTATTCATCCGATAGCTGAGAGTTGGGGATTTCTTCTAAACGGGTACGAGTCCCTACCTGTTTTTATGGCTCCCTATAATTTCCCTTATTATCACGAGATGATGGAAAGCTACGGCATGCGAAAAATCATGGATCTTTACGCGTATGAAGCAGATATGGACGATGGATACTCCATCCCTGAGAGAATCGAGCGGTTCACCTGTTTCTTCGAAGAAAAACATCCTGAAATAACCACGCGGAGATTTGATCTAGACAACCTGGAAACAGAGGCTCGTTACATCTGGGCGCTGTCCAATGAATCGTTAAAAAACAATTGGGGCTATGTTCCGGTGGATATCTCGGTAATGGAAGATATGATCAGACGTTTGAAACCGGTGCTTGACCCGAATGCGATTTGGTTCGTTGAAGATAAAGGTATCCCGGTTGGCTTTGCCTTGGGATTCCCCGATCCGAACCCCATCATCAAGTTGATTAACGGCAAGTTATTGCCCTTTGGGTTCATACAATTATTAAAAGCCAAGAAAACCTCACGCCGCTACCGTTTGTTTGCGTTGGGAGTACTGCCCGCATATCATGGTATGGGATTGGATGTGTTGTTGTACAAACGCTTGTCGGAAGCTTTAAAAGGAAGATTGGGAGTCCTTGAAGCAAATTACATCCTAGAAGATAATTGGAACATCCGTAATGCTCTGGAGAAATTACAACTGATTCGGACCAAAGAGTACAGGATATATCAAAAAGAATTATAAATTACCACCTGCATGAACATCAGTATGTTTTGCAGGTGGCATGATCAGAATATGTTACAACTGTTCAGAATGAATATTTCAGCATCGCGACAAGTCTGGAAAATCGCCAAGCCCCGCGGAGTTTCGGATATAACGTGGAATCGTTCATCTTTGTAGTGAACTGACCGACCAGCGTAAGATTGAGACCTTCGATGAAATTCAAATTCCCGATGACACTCATATCATAGATGGTATCGTTGCCATGATTATCCAATAGGTTGAACTTCGATGTTTCGAACATGAAAGCGACCATATTCAACATTATGGGCATCTGGTATCCCACGAGATACTCTGAGCGGTAGTTGAAACCGTTTTTCCTGAATCCTGCCAGTTCGTATTCCCACAGGTCATTCGCATTCCTGTTGAGCAACCCCTGGTAATTAAATTCATGATAGGTACGGATCACGACACTTGTCCAATCACCGGGAACAATTGCAGCGGTATCGAATTGCAGTGCTGCCCCCGCCCTTCCATTATAGTAGAAATCCTGTAATGAGAGAGTTTGCACCGGAGGGATGCTGTTGGGGAAATACCGTAATCCTTGAAGATCGCCTGCTAAGTCCCACCCTGTTCCCATACTTCCGCCAAGGCTCAATTCCATCACCGCAACCGGGGTCAATATCGCATCCACTGACACCGTCGCCGCAACCGGAGAAAGTCCCAATAATCCCTTTACCTTCAGGTTGTTTCCTTGGAAAAGCGGACCTTCACCGGTGAGGATCGGCATCTTGATCGTGAAGTCGGTTTCAACTTTCACATCCTTTGCCGTGCTTACAATGAGCTCGATGCTCCCGTTCATAGTCGTTTCGGCACATACCGGAAGAATAATCAACATCAACATCGCGATGCCTACAATGAAATGCTTTTTGCGCATATAGCCTATCTCCTATTTCACTCATTCTACTTAATCTATGCCTCTTAAGCATAGCATACTGTTGATTAGTACGACAGACAGAGTTTGACGATTGCCATGCATTCGCGAGCGTCAAGGCCATGTCGCTACTTTAATTTCTCTATGGTATTTCCTGATTGCATGACATTTGAAGATTCCTGTCACCAACAGGATGATACAAACGGATGCCATCAAGAGACCGATATCAGGAAGGTAAAAGATGATTGCGTTCCAAGGCTGTTTCGTTGCCAGCGGAATACATATCAGGATTGCTGATGGGATGAGAACATGTATGATAATTGTCCGTATGCACACATGACATAAAGAAACACGCCGGAGGAAACGTAGATATCGATCATACTTTGTTACTTGGATCATGAGTCTGATGATTCTGTAGGCGATGGCAATCGCAAGCAGCAGATACAGCGAGAATGTGATGATCGCAGGATAGCGGTTCAAATCAAGAATTCCCGCTCCGGGGGGAATGAAATCAGGAGACAATCCATATAGAATGTTGATGATGGCACTCTCAATACGATCTCGATAAGAAAAATTAAATAATGTAGTGAGAGTACTCGGGGATGTGTTGTACAACATGATGACAGCCATGTCGTCTTCAGGTAAAAACTTAATTTTAGTTTGATAGTTGGTCGTTTCCCCACCATGATAGACAGATCCGGAAGTCACATACCAGCCGAAACCATAAAACACCTCGGAAGCGACCTCAGCCGAAGGAGTCCACATCAAATCCACGCTTTCTTTTGAAAGGATGCGACTTGTACCATATTCGCCTCTGTTCAACAGCATCGCACAATAGATTGCCAAATCATTGGCCGATGAAACGATACTATACCCGGGGAGAAAATCTGTCCGGTATGGCAAATCGGCAGCCACGGGAAATCCGAAGACAGTACGATATCCGACTGCCATGCCGTTAATATTCGCAGATTGTTCATCGGTGAACGTATGGTTCATGTTCAAAGGATCTAAAATATTCTTTTGTACATATTCGCCATACGAGAACTTGGAAACCTGCTCGATAATGGCACCGAGGATCGAATAATTGGCATTGTTATATTGATGGGATTCCCCTGGGGGCGCAGTTGGTTTTATTTTCCCCAAGTTTCTGACAAACTGTTCGATCGTGGTGTCATCTCCGCGTAACGATGCAACCGAATACTCTGAATTGTTATCGATTCCGCTCGTATGATTTAGCAATTGTCTTACGGTGATGTCTTTCCCTTCATCCTCCCCATCGAGTTTGAAATAAGGAAGATACGTCACGACCGGTTCATCAAGGTCAATGAGTTGCCGTTCCACCAATTGCATGATTGCCACCGCGGTAAATGATTTACTCAACGATGCGATAAGAAATGGGGTATCCGCTGTTACCTGATCCTGAGAAGGATTGCTGATACCGTAGCCGTTCGAATATGCGATCTCGCCATCAAGGATTACCGACAAGGCAAATCCCGGAATCCTGTTTTTTTGCATCGCGTCTTGAATATACACATCTATATGCTCGAACCCTTGTGCCGGCAATAATGTGAAGAGCATCAACAGTATCACCAGAAGTATCCGCCTACCCATGGACGTAGTATACTTCACCTCTTTGGTAATTTCACCTTTAGAAATCTTCAAAATGGGCTTTCTTTTCAGATACGAGCACATCTTGCATCAGGATTGCCAATGTACTAAAGTTGGCATATGTCAAGGAGGGTCGATGGTGATGAAAAGATACATCGCTTGGGGTGTCTTGATTGTGTTGGTGGGGTTGTGTTGCGTTTCATGCCTTGCGGGTACGTTACCGGAAGAGAAAAAACCTGCTGGTTTCTGGATGGGCATCTGGCATGGGTGGATAGCCCCGATCGCTCTCATAGGTCGATTGTTTAACTCGGAAATCAGAATCTACGAATCCTTCAATACGGGCTGGTGGTATGATTTTGGTTATTATATGGCAATCATAAGCGGCTTCGGCGGGCTTTCTCTTGCGAGGAGAAAACCACACCATCGTAAAGCCGGTGAGAATGACAGTCAGTGCTCTATCCATTGACTCGGTGAAATCTTTATGTTGTCAAATGTCACTGTACATCCTCCTTCCTTCGGCGAGCAGCAGTAAATCCCTGCTTTCACCGAGTGCTTGAACGCATGCAAGTGAGCGACCCGCATCTGATGCCAGTCTTCTCCGTCCACTGATTGTTCTACCAATACATCGGCACCTTTGCTTTGCACCCTGTACCACATTGAATGCACTGATGCACTGATATCCTGGGTCGACCAATCAGAATACCCAAGATTGGTTACCACTGAACCCAATCTTGAAATCACTCCGTCCTCATTCTCTATCGAAACTTTCATCCAGTTGTCTTTATCGATGCGTACCATCACACCGCATTGGTCATACTGCGAGATATAACTGAAATTACAACGCACAACCAAACAAAACTCTTCTTTCAACTCGGTCAACAAGCAATGGCCATTATCACGCTGAAAGCCATAATGAGTTCTTTGCCAAAAATCAGTGTCACTAGCTGTAGTTATCACAACAGCATCGTCTCTCATCTCATGCTTCGGTTCATTGAACCACTCCCACTTCCTGTTATCCTTAAACATTGCACGCTCCTTTTTAACAAGACTACTACCCAAAGTGTGAAAAGACAATCCGAAAGTATCACATGAACGCTTTGAAGTATCGTAAACCTTCGATAATTCCCTTCGCATACGGATTTTTGGCAAAATATACATTCGAGCGCTTATGCAACACATCGAGCATACGTTCGTGGTTCGCGACCACGATTGCTTTCATCGGCTTTACGAACATATCGGAATCATTACCGGAATCGCCGGCTGTGATCACGTGTGAAGCATCCAAATGCCATTTCCACGCGATATATTTCACAGCGGTACCCTTTGAAGCCCTATAAGGCAAAATGTCTAGGTATCGATCATGCGACAATATGATATTACATGCAGATGTCAGATTGGCCAATTCTTGTTTGACGCTTTTAATACATCGGTTCATATCATCGACTTCCCGCACATTGTAGCTGATTTTAAAAGGTCCTTGAGCATTGGGGTCGCTTTGCAATTCGAGTTCGCTACATGATTGCAAAGCATCCATGATAAGTTTTGGTTTCCATCGACGCCTTATATGGTTCGACCACCCCTTGTCATTGACAAGATCTTTTCCATAGTAAATTTCTGTACCGACTGAAGTAATCAACACATCAGGCCGGGGTAATCCCAACTGGTCCAAAATATGTTTTGCTGAATTTATGTCTCTACCGGTAGCAATCCCGAATCCTATCCTATCATGATGACGCTCAAGTACATTGGTTAACTCGGACAATGCCTGATTGTCACCTGTAAGAGTATTGTCGATATCACTAACCAATAAGTATTCGATTGTACTCATCCTTTTGGCCATGCTCCGTTCATATGTTGCCTCGGGGTGCTTATGTTCCTTACGACTGTCGATGAGTCGTTGTAATTCATTGATGTACGTATCGCAGTGAGTGCTCCAATCATAGATGTGGCGAATTCGTTCGATTCCGTGTCGGGATAGTGAATCCCAAAGCTCAGCATCGGAAAGTATGGAAAGAATCGTATCGTGAACCGCTCTTTGATTTTGGATATCAACCAGCACTCCGCTATCACAATGCTTCTTGATATCCTGGACACCTCCCCTATCGGTGCCGACGAACGGCAAACCGACTGCTGAGGCTTCGATAAAGGTAAGCCCGAAATTCTCGAGGGCTGCGGCGCTTACAAACAGTCCGCGTTTCATCGCAGCGATTCGATACAGTTCCGGTACATCCCGTTCAGGATTATGATGCTTTGGAATAGCCATCTTACCGTACAGGTCATAACGATCCATTAACAGTAGCATGTCGGTCAACACTTGTTTCTCATTTTCTTCCATACTATTGATATCTTCCCTGATACCGGCGAATATCGCCAGATTCGCAATTGCTTGAAGATCCTTGTTCTTACCATATATTTCGATTAGCACATCTATGTTTTTACGTGCCTCGGGACGACATAATGCCAAAATTATCGGCTTGTCCGGATATGTGAAAAACCGCTGCAATTCTTTCAGCATGTCAAATTGTGCGTGCTTCTGTTCCTCAGTAATCGCGGGATCTTGAATTTCGTAATGGTAGTATGGGAAAAATCGTTCCAGATCAAGACCGGGAGGTATTACAGAGAATTTCTTCACATCACGGTTTTCGTACGTGCTGTAGAGTTCATCGCGCTCAAATTTTGTACTCGTAATTACCATATCAGCTTTACTGATAGTTCGCTCTTCATTGGCAATTCTTTTCTCCATCGCATAATATTTTTCTATCTTATCATTTGATAAACCGGCCGATAAAAGATATTCAAGTTTATTTCTGCCTAACGAATGGCCGGTGAACACCAAAGGGGTATGATAATATTCGGCAATTTCGGTCGCTATATACCCTCCATCCGCATAATGGCCATGGATTACATCGGGAACACGTTTTTCAGATAGAAAGAATTCAATCAGGCTATCCACAAATTCGTCGAGGTGCGGCCATAGTTTTTCTTTCCGGATGTATGCAGTGCCACCACATGAAAGACGTACGATCCTTGCGCGCTCGCCAACGGATTCAATTTTCTGTCCGTAATCCTTATCAAGACGTTTGTCGCCAATTCTTCTTGTAAACAAATCTACTTGGACATCTTCACGTTTTGACAACTCCTTAAGCAGGTCGATCACATAACGGGTCTGGCCTCCGGTATCGGCATCCCGTCCCATCTCAATATTATTGCTTCTCACCAATCCATGGATATTGACAATCGCTATGTACATGGTTTCACCTCACCCTTATAGTTTCACATGATTTCACATTAACTGTCAAACAATGTGCTGAAATGTAAAAAATATATGTGTTAATCATGATGTATCTAGTTAAAATAAAGGCAGATAATCAGCAGAACCTATCCTGGCAATTTAAAACCAAAACACCACACGTGCTTACTTTTATGCAATTTACAATTGATAATACGTACATTTAACGACAATAATGAATCATCCAACTACGAAAGGAGACACATGCATACAATGAAGAAAGTAATGCCCTTGATAATTATCCTAGCGATACTATTTTTCATCAGTAGCTGCAGCCTGGCCCTTTGGTCGACTGGAATAGTGTATTTCTATGAAATGGCCGGTGAACATAACAATCCTTCCGACTTTACCCTCCTCTATAGGAATGAAGGGTACACGATAATTATGAGCAGAGGTGTCGAAGGTGTCCAATTATCAAAAGTCGAAGCTCAAGAATTAATCACCTCCACCCTGTTTACACTTACTTTGGATGATGAAGCCCTTGAAGCGATCGGCACAAAAAGTGTGGATGAATTGGGTAGAACAGGGTGGCATGTCGTCCAATCGTATACATTGCCCAGATTGGGAAAGGGAACCTATGAATTATGCGGAAAAACAATATGTACCGGTATCGAAGGTAATTTTTCACGAGAGAACATAGTGACGGTGAACATTAAGTAAGTGAACATAAAAATCGCTCATATTCCATGATCTAGTGAGCTTTTACTTTTTCTGGTAAACGTAATAGAATTGCAAACACGAAGCTTATCGCAGAGACGACGAGCAAGCCCAAAGCCAACCCTAGCAGATTAATGAATAAACCCAGAAGAAATGCCATCAACACCGCGACCAATGTTTCTGCTTGCGATTCGACAGAGAGTGCTGAAGCTAACGATGTTTCATCCATACGTTCGGTAACATAGGCAATCCCCATCGGTTTGCGAAGGTTCTCGATGACGTAAATGCCAACATACAGAATGATTGCTATTAAAGGAACTTCAAGCAAATATGCAACAGCACTGACAACACCGAATCCGATACCTATGAACAAGAGTCGGTTCAGAGGGGTTGCCAGATTGTCAAAACGCTTAGAATAACCGCCTGAAGCCTTTGAAGCATAAGCTGTGATCAGATAAAGGACAGCATAGATACTTCCGGTAATCAATGCTGTTCGTTGATCCTCGTGTAATGCCAGCATAATTGGCAATACGATTGCCATCTGTTTTAATATCGGCTGCAAATAATCTTTAAATGCTTTGTAATATCCGCTATACAGCGACTGATTTGCAATCGCTCTGATAAGATTCCGATTGCTGATACTCTTGAGCAATGAACGAAATACTTTTGCAAATTCATCTTTGATATGCAAATTGCTCGTATGCCTAGGACCGTCCAGATGCTTCGGATAACTCATGATCAGAATGAGGTCGAGAACGTACGGGATGATGGTGAAAAGAAAGACCGGGGCGTATGAACCACGCCAGAATACGAGGAAGGCTGCGATAAGGGCAGACAAGGCTGCCCCAGCTTGGCTCCATGCGCGGGTATGGCCATAATAATGGGTTTTCAAATGCCCCCAACCGTGTTGCTTGAGATAGTCGAATATCATAGCCTTATGCGTCCCGGTCCTGAATGCCTCTCCTACCGCATACACCATCATTGCCATAAATAACACCCAATATGTGCTGGCACCGAAGAATATGATGAATGAAATGATATAGGAAATAAAAGAAACTGCCATCGATCGTCGTCTGCCTAGGCTGTCAGCAATGACTCCCGATGGAATTTCAATGATGTTCACACATATTTCACGTACGGCATACAACGTGCCGATGTGAAAGAAATTCAATCCTTTTTCTAGAAAGAAAAGCATCAGAAAAGGTTCGTAAAACCTGAGGTTCTTTAAAAAACCATATGCACAAAACTTGTAATATTGGAGATTTTTGGAAAAATCTTCTGCCTTCGCTTTTTTTAAAGTCATTTTTTTACCCATTGCTGATAATGTAATCCTTCCTCATCATATTGTAAAACGTAGTAAGAAACAAATCATCCCAAGATGATTTATGGCATTCTACTTGACGGTAATTGAAATAGTTACGAATTTGAAGGTGATGCATAACATTGCGGTTCCGGGAAATTGAATTCATACAAATTTATTTGTGTTCAAATTTCTCCGATAGTATAGTGGAATTGCATCTACATACTATTGAGCAGGTTCAAAAACCTTTCGACTGGAGGAACAGGATGAGCAAACAGATATACAGGGATCCCGATCCGGCAGAAACCAACGATTGGATTGATTCGATCGAAGGAGTCATTAAACACGAAGGACCGGAAAAGGCAGACTATTTACTTCAGGAACTAACCCAATTCGCCCGTGATATGGGAGTCAATACATCCCCTGGAGTGATCAGTTCTTATGCCAATACCATCATCAGAGAGAAAGAAGCTGTGATTCCCAAAGATGATTCTCTGATTGCGAGAAATGTTTCTGCTTTTGTACGGTGGAACGCAATGGCGATGGTTGCCCGAGCTAATAAAGATAACAAAGGTCTTGGGGGGCATATCGCAAGTTTCTCATCCGCTTCGGCGATTTATGAAGTTGGCTTCGATTGGTTTTTCAAAGGCCCCGATTCAAAGTATGGCCCTGACATGGTCTTCTTCCAGGGGCACTCGGCCCCGGGCATGTATGCAAGAGCATTTGTCGAAGGCCGCCTTACTGAAGAACAACTTGATCATTTCAGGCGCGAGGTCGGTAAAAAAGGACTCTCATCATACCCCCACCCTTGGCTAATGCCCGATTTCTGGCAATTCCCGACCGTTTCGATGGGACTTGGTCCGATGATGGCAATGTACCAAGCCAGATTCATGAAGTATCTCGAAGCACGCGGACTCAAGGAGGTCGGAGATCGTAAGGTATGGGTGTTCATGGGTGACGGAGAATCTGATGAACCCGAATCATTGGGAGCGCTTTCTCTTGCTGCGAGAGAAAAGCTCGACAATCTGATTTGTGTCGTGAATTGTAACTTGCAACGTCTGGATGGACCGGTTCGGGGAAACGGGAAGATCATCCAAGAACTCGAGGGTCGATTCCGTGGAGCGGGTTGGAATGTAATAAAGGTCATTTGGGGAAGTGAGTGGGATGAAATCCTCGAGCGGGACACCAAAGGCGTGCTGCTCAAGAAACTCGCGTCGATGGTTGACGGAGAATTTCAGACCATACAAGCCCGCGGTCCCGCATATCTGCGCGAAAAGATTTTTGGAGGAGACCAGTACCTCGAGAATCTAGTTTCTGATAAAAGTGACAAACAACTTTGGCAGCTTACCAGAGGAGGCCATGATCCACGTAAAATTTATGAGGCCTTTTATGCTGCTACCCATCACAAAGGAGAACCGACAGTTATTCTGTTCAAGACGGTAAAAGGTTATGGAATGGGCAAAAGTGCCGAAGCCACCATGGGAACCCATAATCAGAAAGTTATGGAAACGGAAGCTTTGAAAGCATTCCGAGATCACTATCACGTTCCGGTATCTGACGATCAATTGGATGCTTTACCGTTTATCAAACCTGAACCGAATAGCCCGGAGGCAGAATTCATCAAACGTCGCAGAGCAGCCATGGGAGGACCCGTTCCTTTCAGAAAAGCTAAAGGGGAACCGTTGAACACCCCGCCGCTCAGCGAGTTCAACGAATTGACGGCTTCTTCTAACGGACGCGAGATTTCAACTACGATGGCTTTCGTAAGAATGCTCACCAAACTGGTTAAAAATAAAGAAATCGGAAACAGGATCGTTCCCATCGTACCTGATGAAGCCCGGACATTCGGAATGGAAGGGTTGTTCAAACAAGTCGGAATCTATGCTCCGACGGGCCAATTGTACGAACCCCAGGATGCCGAATCACTCATGTGGTACCGAGAGGATGTAAAAGGCCAGATCCTTGAGGAAGGCATCACCGAAGCCGGAGCGATCTCATCTTGGATCGCCGCAGCGACTTCCTATGCAAACCATGATCTCACCATGATTCCCTTCTACATTTTTTACTCAATGTTCGGATTCCAACGGATAGGGGATTTTGTATGGGCCGCATCCGATAGCCGGGCAAAAGGATTCTTAATGGGGGCGACCGCCGGTCGGACGACTCTCAACGGTGAGGGGTTGCAACATGAGGATGGCCATGGATTACTCTTGGCCTCCACGTTCCCGACCTGTGTGGCCTATGATCCGACGTTCAGCTACGAATTGGGAATCATCCTCCAAGATGGCTTGAAAAGGATGTATGAAGATGATGAGAATATTTTCTATTATATCACCTTGATGAATGAAAATTATGAACATCCCGAGATGCCAAAAGGCGTAGAGGAAGGAGTAATCAAAGGAGCCTATCTCTTTAGGAAAGCCGGCAAAACAAAAAAACCGGTGGTGCAACTGATGGGCAGCGGTACGATTTTGAGAGAAGTCATCGCCGCTGCAGATTTGTTGAAAAAAGAATTTGATGTGGAAGCGGATATCTGGAGCATCCCGGGTATCAACCAGCTGCATCGTGACGGTATTGAAACCGAACGGTACAACCTGCTTCATCCCGAAGCAAAACCGAAAACCCCCTACCTCACCCACATCATGACAGGCCATGATGGTCCGGTAGTGATCAGCACCGATTATTTGAGAGCTTATCCGGAACAAATAAGGCGGTTGATTCCCCAAAGGCAGGTTACGATTCTGGGGACTGACGGATTTGGCAGAAGTGATACGCGTGAGGCTTTGAGAAGCTTCTTTGAGGTTGATCGTTATCATGTTGCTCTTGCAGCCCTCAGAGGACTGGCAGAAACTGGTAGCATTCCCTTGAAAACCGTCAGTGAAGCAATAGTGCAATTCGGTATCGTTACTGACAAATCAAACCCATTGGTTGACTGAGGAGGTAGGCAATGGCAACGAAAAAGATCACCGTTCCCGATTTGGGAGATTTCTCCGATGTCGCGGTCATTGACGTTTACATCTCGGTCGGGGATGCCATAGGTAAGGATGACCCTTTGATCGCACTCGAAACCGCAAAAGCCGTCACCGATATCCCATCACCCTTTGGCGGGAAAATAACAGCAGTTCAAATCAAGGTCGGAGATTTGGTATCGACCGATTCTCCTATCGCTGAAATTGAAGTTGAAGAAAATGTCGTTGAGAAGAAGGTTGAAGAAACCAAAGAAACGTTCAATCAATCAGAACCAGAACCGGCACCCCCCGGAACAGAAGAAACCACGATATCCGGGAAGCAAGAAACATCTGTTGAAACACAACAAAAAGATCTGATGAACGCCCAGGAAATGGCAGGACAATTCCACGCCACGCCATCCGTACGACAATACGCGCGGGAATTGGGCGTATCGCTTACAATGGTAAAAGCATCGGGTCCCAACGGAAGGATTCTCAAAGAGGATGTGCAGCAACTGGTCAAACAAGTGTTGAGCGGTGCATCTTCGGTGGCGAAAAATCCGGTGATGCTTGAACTGGAAGACTTTTCAAAATATGGACCGATCGAAAGAACAACATTGACTAGAATCCAAAAGATCAGTGGTCCTCATCTCCAGCGTAGCTGGCAGACAATCCCGTTGGTAACGCAATTCGATCAAGCGGATGTAACGGATTTGGAAGCGTTCAGGCTGGTACTGAAAGAAGAATTGGCAAAAGAACAGATAAAGATAAGCATTTTGCCGTTTGTCATCAAAGCTGTTACGGTAGCGTTGAAAAAGTTCCCGCAATTCAATGCATCCTATGACGGAGGTTCCGGGGAACTCATACTGAAACAGTACTATCACATCGGAGTCGCCGTAGATACGCCGGACGGTCTTATGGTTCCCGTAGTTCGCGATGCCGATACGAAAAGTATCAGACAGCTTGCAATCGAATTGGTTGAATTGAGTCAGCGGGCCCGTGAAGGAAAACTGAAAACCAATGACATCACCGGAGGATCGTTCAGTATCAGTAGCCTAGGAGGAATCGGAGGAACGGCGTTTACCCCGATTATCAATCACCCTGAATCGGCTATCCTAGGAATTTCCAAGATTTCAAAACAACCGCAATGGAATGGAAAGGAGTTTGTTCCGAGGGATATTCTTCCGCTTTCATTATCATATGATCACCGGGTGGTAGACGGAGCTGCGGGAGCACGTTTCATTACGTATTTGGCTTCATTGTTGTCAGATATTCGACGCGTGCTGGTGTAACGGAGGGCATGATGAAAGAACTTCAACGCGATATGGTGGTCCTCGGAGGAGGCCCCGGTGGATATACCGCAGCCTTCAGGGCTGCGGATCTCGGCAGGAACGTAGTGCTTGTCGAACAACAGGAGGTCTTGGGAGGAGTATGTTTGAATGTAGGATGCATCCCTTCCAAATCACTGTTACACATCACCGATGTGATGGAAGAAACCAAGCAGTTGGAAACAGCTGGAGTTTCATTCGGAGTGCCGAAATTTGACCTTGAGGCAATCCGGCAACACAAAACTTCTGTGGTATCTTCGCTACAACAAGGCTTGGACAAATTATGTAAGGCGAGGAATGTTGAACGCATCACCGGTGTTGGCAAGATGCGTTCAGATAGTCAACTGGAAGTTACGACTGAAGAAGAAACGCTCATCATCACATTTACCGATTTGATTATCGCGGTCGGGTCAAGACCAGTACAGATTCCCGGGATTCCGTACGATGATCCAAGGGTGTGGGATTCTACCAAAGCATTGGATCTGGAAGAAATCCCTGAGCGTCTATTGATAATCGGGGGAGGAATCATCGGTCTGGAAATGGCTTCTATCTACCACGGTTTTGGTTCTAAAGTCACAATAATCGAAATGACAGATTCGATTATCCCTCCGGCAGATAAGGATCTCAAACAACCGTTGTTGAAGAAGATAAAGAGACATTACGAAGCTTTATATACTTCGACGAAGGTGACGGAGGTGGTAGCCGAAAATAATTATCTAACGGTACGCCTTGAAGGTTCCAAAGCTCCCGAACAAATCCAAGTTGATGCCGTGTTGGTATCGGTCGGGCGCAAGGTAAATACCGACATGATCGCCATCGAGCGGACTTCGATAAAGACAAACCAGAAAGGATGGATAATCACCGATCAAAAACAACGGACAAATGTTGGTCACATATTTGCCATCGGAGATGTCACTGGAGATCCGATGCTAGCCCATAGGGCAGTTCATCAAGGTAAGATCGCTTCTGAAGTGGCATGTGGTCTTCCTTCTGCTTTCACTCCCCTAGGGATCCCGTCAGTTGCTTACACCCAACCTGAAATCGCCTGGATCGGACTGACCGAACAAGAAGCCAAGGATAAAAATATCCCTTATAAAAAGGCTTCGTTTCCTTGGCAAGCAAATGGAAGAGCTCTCAGTGCCATGGCGACCGATGGCGTTAGCAAAGCCCTTTTCGATCCTGATACGGGGAGACTTATCGGGGCCGGGATTGCTGGAAAGAATGCAGGAGAATTACTAGGAGAGGCGATTCTTGCATTAGAGATGGGTGCAGTAGCCGAAGACATAGCCTTGTCAATCCATCCCCACCCGACATTGAGCGAGACCTTTGCATTGGCAGCCGAGCTTGCCCAAGGCACTGCCACCGATGTGCTCAATTCATGATCCGATATCGTTATCATTGAATTCTCTATTGTGTTCTCTGCATTCCCGATGGGGTGTCCATGCTGCCGGTTGTTGCTATCGCTGGCTCTCGATCTTCTAGGATAGAAATGCCCGAATCTTTTGGATTGGCGGGAGTAGCTACTCTCGATGGCAACCTTAATCCAATCGAAGCAACAGCGAATATTGCGACTTTTGATGTTTTACGTAAGATCGGTCATAAAGTGGGTACCACGCACTTCATGAGAATCATTGTGTCATTTACCATACTATCGTTCTTTATGTTGCTCTGGTTCCTTTGCGCATAGAAGCATCAGAAATCATGAAACCCGACTGCTTTTACCACCTAATTCAATCAGGCATACAGGCGATACACTCGATTTCGAGCAAAACCCCCTCACCGAGATCCGAGACTGCGACGCAGGATCTAGCGGGGGCGTCTGCGTGGAAGTACTCACTATACACTTCGTTGAAGACTGCCCTATCATCGAGGTTCAGGACAAACGCCAATATCTTAACGGAATGTTCGATAGATGTACCTGCATCCTCAAGTAACTGCTTCAAGGACTCCATACATAACCGTGCTTGACTTCTGATGTCAGCGGGGATGTTGCCATTTTCATCCTTAGCGATGATGCCTCTGGTAAAGATCAAGTTGCCGACACGGACCGCTGGAGAGTAGAGCGACCCCTTTTCTGCATTGATAATGATTCGCTTTGCCATATCCTGATTTCTCCTTAAGCCAATCGTACCTTAATGCAGGCTTTCCTTACCGGAACTCCAACAAGCGCTCGTTTTTGCGGCATATGGGCATCCTGGGGAAAAACAATGGCAATGTCATCTTTCTGAAGCAGGATATATTGACACTCCTTCTCATAGAAGGAAGCATCAGGTTTCGGGTCATAGGGGACGATTTCCCTGCAGCGCGACCGGGACGCATACCCTAGGTACTCAAACCCTTCAGCGACATAATGCACATCGGCATACACCCGGTGGGATTCCAAGCCGCAATTGTCGATGGTTTTGGAGGTATACTCCTGTACCAGGATGAATACATCATCACCGTCGATATCGTGACGGCCTGGCTCCATGGTTCTGATATCATGCGTCTTGAGGAATTCAAAAGCCTTTGCAAAACGATCACCGAAAACGTAATACATCTCGCAGTTCGATAGATGGTCAACTACCATTCGATAGCCTCCTTACTAAATATAATATAATAATTTACAACCTTTTTGCATGGTACTCGACAATCATCCATTTGTCAAATTCAATTGTCACAGGTTTAGGGTATGGCGAATCCTATGCTGTCGTACAAAGTGTTGCTAGGCATCGAGCAACAGGGTAATCTAATCTGGCAAAACACACTTAATGACAAGGGAGTCTGGTACGGATTCGAGGTGCAAATAATGACAACAATGCAATTTTTACTTACAGCTACAATACTGCTATACAGCGGACACTTGGCTTCACAGGAAACTTTCAATATTGTCTTGAGTACAATTCTGGCGTTAGTTGTCGCACCGTTGACAGGCCACTGCTCAGGCTCGTTCACCAATACTATCGTCATGAAAGTCTGGAAAACCACATAAGATCCGAAGTACAGCTGGATTGCGGTCAAAACGGCTGCATCGACGAATGTCGGCGACTTTTTTCGACACCGTTATCTTTATCGATAAGTAACAGTTACCCATGGAATTTCTGATAAGCTTGATGCTTTCACAATGGCTGCTCAAAGCAATTATGACACTGCTGATCATTATCGTAATAAAGGTGATCAAGAAACATGGACAGCTTGACGGAAACCTGGTGTGAATAAATCATTCGATAACTAATTGCCGTGTATTCATAATGGAGTTACATCGAGACGATAATCTGATTGATAATCGAATTAAGAATGTTTTACGGGAAAAGTTTCATCTACGAACTCTGTATCCTTACCAAGAACTGGTGATCCGCACCATTTTGGAATCAGCCAGAATGTTCGGGCACAATGAAGCTGGTTCGGCACCGAAGCATCAGTTGGTTGTCCTTCCCACAGGAAGCGGCAAGAGTGTGTGTTTCATGTTGCCTTCTCTTCTCGTCAATGGAATCACCATTGCCATCTATCCCCTGCTTTCGCTGATGAACGACCAAGCAAGAAGGATGAAGGAACTTGGTGTAAAATGTGCGGTATTCAAGGGCGGACAATCCACACAAGAAAGAAATGAGTTGTTTCGTTCAATCGAAGACGGTTCTTGTTCCTTTATCATCACTAATCCCGAGACATTGGGCTCAGCATCGATGCTTTCAAAGCTATGTTCCTCCCCTATTGCGTTAATCGTCATAGACGAAGCGCATACGGTGGTCCAATGGGGAGAGACTTTCAGACCCGCCTATTTGGATCTGCCACACATCTTTAATGAATTGCATCCCGATCAAATCTTGGCATTCACGGCCACTGCCTCACCGCAGATCATTGATCGCATTACCGATATCATGTTTAAAGGTAGGCGGCCACATATCGTCTTGGGGAATCCGGACAGACCAAATATCACGTACAAAACACTTCCGTCCATATGCAAGATCCATGACATCGAGAGGTTGTTCAAGCATAACATCGCATTGCCTGCCGTAATTTTCTGTTCAACAAGGAAACGATGCGAAACGGTAGCATGGGAGTTAAAACGCCGTTTAAACCCTCAAGCCATCCGGTATTATCACGCCGGATTAAATAAAGAAGAACGGGAAGCAACCGAAAGATGGTTTTATACTCATCCCAACGCGATTCTTTGCTGTACCTCCGCATATGGAATGGGAGTGGACAAAAAGAATATACGTTCGGTCATCCATTACGATCTGTCCACGGATGCAGAATCATTTCTTCAAGAATCAGGACGTGCAGGAAGGGACAATCTGCCAACAACATCTATCGTCATTATGGGGATCGAAGAGCAAACAAAAGTAAAAAAAATTGCCAATGACGCCCCATTTGTTCAGCTTTGTACTGTATTCATGCGAACCGACATGTGTAGGAGAAAATCGCTGTTAAAGATCATGGGGTATTCGGAAGAGCATTGCTCAGGCTGCGATGTATGCGATGACAACATCATCACTGAACCGGAAGGATCACATGAAATACTTTCTTTGATCCGATGCACCCCATTTCATTACACAAAGGAACAGGTTGCTTTCATACTTTCAGGAAATCCGATCCCATGGCGATTGTACGAGCACCTGTCCGGTCATCCTCTTTTTGGGATATTGGACAATTG
This sequence comes from Spirochaetales bacterium, assembly GCA_012523305.1. Classification (GTDB taxonomy): domain Bacteria; phylum Spirochaetota; class Spirochaetia; order Sphaerochaetales; family Sphaerochaetaceae; genus JAAYDK01. Next base: position 1,253 of record JAAYIV010000172.1, on the reverse strand, counting down.
GGAACCGGAAGATATCCAAGAGGGACTTCAGTCTTTACAGAAAGAAGGTGCGATAAAAGTCAAGAAGACATGGCCGTTCAAGAATCGGTTATACGTTTCTCATGTATGTCGGTCACATCGGGATTTTGCATTATTCAAGTCCTCTCTATTCAATCTCTTAAGTTCGATTCGACAATATGGTTTTGATATGTGATAATGAAAGTATGTTGCACCTTTGATGCAACCGATTCGTACTCCAGGCCTGTGCCTGCTGGAAAATAGGAGCTAACACATGAACATCGGTATCATCGGAGCAGGAAGAATTGCAGTGAAGATGGCACATACTCTGAATAAAATGAGCAGTGCGACAGCATACGCAATCGCGTCACGATCTTTGGAAAAAGCAGAAGCATTTGCCAAAGAACATCATGTTATCAAGGCATACGGTTCGTATGAACAAATGGTAAGTGATCCTGATGTACACCTTGTGTATGTGGCCACACCGCATTCTCATCATTTTGACCAAGTGAAACTCGCTTTGGAACATGGAAAACCTGTTCTTTGTGAGAAAGCGTTCACTCTTAACGCAACTCAAGCAAAGGCTTTGATCGAAATTTCGCATAAAAAGAACGTGCTTCTAGCCGAAGCCATCTGGCCCAAGTATCTTCCTATCCGGACGATGCTGGATGAAGTAATCGATTCTGGTATTATCGGAGAAGTTACTTCGGTAACCGCTAATCTTGGTTTTTATCTGCTTGACAAAGAACGTGTTACCAACCCATTGCTCGCAGGCGGAGCATTATTGGATCTAGGTGTATATGCAATCAACTTTGCCCTGATGGCAATCAAATCGGATATTAAAAATATTGAGTCAAGCGCAACATTTCTAGATACCGGAGTCGATGCACAAAACAGCGCTATCGTCACATTCGAAGACGACAAAGTGGCCCTGCTGCATTCGACACAACTAGCTTACACAGATAAACGTGGCATGCTATTCGGTTCGAAAGGCTACCTGGAGTTAGTTGATGTGACCAACCCACAATCAATCAAAGTATTCGACAAGAATTACCAATTGGTCAAGGAACTGGCCCGCCCTGAACAGATCACGGGATTCGAATACCAAGTGCAGGCATGTATCGATGCAATCAATGCAGGTGAAATTGAATGCAAAGCCCACCCGCACAGCGAGATATTACGTGTCATGAACATCATGGATGAGATGAGAAGGCAATGGGGAATGCACTATCCGATGGAGTGTAATTGATACTTTT
>JAAYIV010000171.1 GCA_012523305.1 Spirochaetales bacterium | reverse complement strand
TTCCAGCGACAGCTCGGGGCTTTGGTTTCTCAATGCGCAGAGAATCAAACCATATTCCATTCCGGTCTTGTGCCGGCCTTCCTCCAATCCTTCAAGCACGGCCGAAACGACCGCTTCCATCGACAATCCGTTTATCGTGTGTAAAATCGGAGCAAACCGGATTTCTGCATACACTATGTTTTGAGCACTGAGATCTTCAATTGCTTCGACAGCGACTCGTTTCAGAGCTTCTTGACTTTGTAATACGGCAACGGTCACTTGAAAAGTCTCTAGATACAACGGCAGGCTCTTTTGACGACAACCGCGACCGAACCAATCAGCTAACTCTTTAGGGTTGCTCGTTGGCAGTTGTACCCTTCCCAGTTCAGCCAATTCGATAATAGTTGTCGGCCTAAGCCCCCCATCAAGATGGTCATGAAGTTCGACTTTCGGTATCCTATGGATAATCTCTTTGGTTAGCATGGTCTTATCATACTATGTTATTTGGTAATACGGCAACAAATTTACCTTCGATACAAGTTCCATTCTCTTTACTTCCAAGCATAATAAGGCGATACTTGTCATAGGGCACCAATGCCGGAGGGGAAACACTATGGATAGCGAAAAACTTCAGGAAAAACTGCTGGCTGCAGCTGATAGTGCCAAATCTGCTGCTGAAATTCATTCATTGCTGAAAAAAGGTGCTGACGTACATTGCAAAGACACGTTCGGTCTCACTCCTATCATGAGGGCAGCTTTATTTAATTCAAGTGCCGATGTCATCAATGCATTGGTCGAAGCCGGTGCGGATGTGTTTGAGCGTGAGCCACAATACAAATCAACAGCATTACAGCTTGCTGCGAATCACAATCCAAATCCTAAAGTAATAGAAGCTCTCGTTACAGCCGGTGCTGACGTACATGATGTGAATTATTTGGGAGAGACCGCTCTGGTCATGGCAGTAAATAGCGGCAATGTAACTTCAGTCATCTCAGCTCTTATCAAAGCCGGTAGTGATGTCAACGCACGCGATTATCAAGATCGGTCCGCACTCGATTACGCACGCATGTCAAGGCGGCGGTATGTGGTGAAAATTCTAAAGGATGCCGGCGCAAAGTAAGCATGCGATCGTCAAGACAAGGTTTTTTCAACCACTTCGTCATCCACTTCTTTTTGTAATGAATCGATGATGGCCTTGGTTTGTACTACCGGATCATTCAAATCGATGGAGAGTGTTTGTTGAAGATTTTTCCGTAGTTTTACTTCAATCTTTCCCTCTTTCATCGAACGATTTCCAAGTGTCAAACGAATAGGAACTCCCAACAGGTCAGCGTCTGCAAACTTTACGCCTGCTGATTCTTTTCGATCATCATACAGTACTTCGATCCCAGCTTGACATAATTCTTGATACAACTGATCGCCGATATCTGAATCCTTGACCAAAGAGACCAGATGGACTTGATACGGAGCAACGGGAAGCGGGAGGACCAAGCCTGCTTCGTCGTTGTATTCTTCTGCAAGACACGCAAGCAATCGGCCCACTCCGATACCATAAGATCCCATTATTACCGGCTTGCGTTGGCCGTCTTCATCTTGAAACGTACAACCAAGCGAATCTGAATACCGGGTTCCGAGTTGGAATATATTTCCGACTTCGATACCTTTGCTTTGGCTAAGGGGTTTGCCGCATTGGGGGCAAGCATATCCGTCGGCAGCCGAAGCGATATCAGCGACCACTCCATTGTAATCACGGCCATAATTAGTATTTCGATAATGATAGCCTTCTTTATTTGCTCCACCGACCAAATTGTTCGATGCGGCAACCGAATCATCGACTACCACCACGACATCTTTTGCCGCTCCGATAGGAGAACCGTATCCTGGTTCGATCTTGGCAGCTTTGATCTCATCCGGATGTGCCGGTCTCAATGCATTCGCTTTCGCAACGTTTTGAAGTTTATTCTCTTCAATATCCATATCTCCGCGAACAATTCCGACGATGAGACGATTTTGTTCTTCGCCACTTGTAGCGTCAATGAAGGTACCTACCATGAAAAGTGCTTTCGCAGTCATTCTCGGTTCGATGTGCAAAAATTGGCTAAGTGCTTCAATTGTCTTACAATCGGGAGTAGCCACTTCTTCAAGACTTTTCATCGGTTCTTCATAGTATGTCTTCACGAATGTGGCCACCTGGCGGTTTGCGGTATAGCCACATTCAGGGCACATGATAATCGTGTCTTCCCCTATAGGCGACAGATACATATATTCATGGGCGACTTTGCCTCCCATCATTCCGGAATCCGATCCAACCGCGATCGTCGGTAGGCCACATCGGGAGAAAATCCTGAAATAAGCTCGGTAATGAGCTTTGTATTGTTTGACTAAGCCATCATAATCACGGTCGAAACTATAACTGTCTTTCATCGTGAATTCACGGACACGGATCAATCCTGCCCGAGGTCGGGGATCATCACGCCATTTTGTCTGTAATTGGTACACTAATTGGGGTAAGCGTTTATAAGAATCGATCTCGTTGCGGGCAATATCGGTAACACATTCTTCATGGGTCATCGCAAGAACCATATCGCGACCGACACGGTCTTGGAAACGGCTCATTTCTTTGTCAATGCTGTAGTATCTGCCGGTCTCTTTCCAGATATCGGCCGGGTTGATTACCGGCATCAACAGTTCCTGGCCTCCTATCGCATCCATTTCTTCGCGAATAACGCGTTCTATCTTGCGTACGCTTCTCAGTCCTAGAGGAAGTAATGAAAATATACCAGCTCCGAGTTGCTGGATAAATCCAGCGCGTAATAGCAATTCATATCCCTTGCTGTCAGCACCGGAAGGTGCTTCCCTCAAGGTCCGGGAAAAGACTTGCGACATCCTCATAACATTGCTCCTTGTGGAAATGGATAACGGTCGCATTATACCTGAACAAAGATTGCTGCTCAACAGGGATAGACTTCTCTTTACGTTGGAAAAGCTGTACAGTTGAGAGTATATGGGAGAATGCAGCATGATTGGATTTGGTCGGGAACGTTCAGAAGTAGCAGCAATGATGAGCCGTTTGTACAGCTGTCGTTTGACTACCACAAGCGGAGGAAACATCAGTTTAAGGGTTGACGGTGACAAGTTCTGCATCACGCCGTCCAAACTTGATAAAGCCAATCTTGATAAAGACCAAATCGCTGTCGTGGGCTTTGACGGAACAAATTACACACCAGCACTTGCGTTGAGTATCGAAAGTGAGATGCATCGGCGTTCCTTGTTACACAGACAAGACATCAATGCGGTGATCCATGCCCATCCGTGTCATGCGTCGGCCTTTACGGCGTTAGGTGGAAACATTAACACCAAACTTCTCGCAGAAAGTTGGTATCTGTTGGAAGAACCCGTATTTGCTCCTTACCGAGTGATGGGATCGGTGCAATTAGCAGATACTATCGTAGCATGCTTGAAACAATCAAATGTCATATTGATGGAGAATCACGGGGTATTGGCCGTTGGAAAGACGCTATTGGAGGCTTTTGACTTATTGGAAGTATTGGAAAACGCTGCCAGGATGACAATGATCGTTCATACGATGGAAGCGACCGGAAAGTATCATGTCAGTGCTCTTTCAGATGAACGTTGTGCCGAACTCATGGCAATCAAACATCCGGTTACACCGTAATTATTCTTGTGGTTGACCGCTCTGAGAAGGATTACTAATGAAATATGAATTGGAGACCATTCCCGTTTGGGATGCGATCAAAGACGATAAAGAATGTTTTCTCTGCACGTTGATGAAACAGTCTGAGCAAGATGCCGTATCCTATTATCTTGGTAGTTCAGTCATGCATCCCGAAACCAGGGTAAGTATCAACAAGACAGGTTTTTGTCCGAGTCATTGGACAATGTTAGCCCAATCGGGAGCTCCGCAGAGTCTTGCATTGATTATCCATACCTATTTGGGACAAACAAAAAAAGAACTTGAAAAGGTTTTCAGCATGCTGGGTCCGACGAAAGAGGGCAAGAAGACACAATCAGTCCTTCAGAAAATTGCACAAGTCGTCAGGCATCGGGAAGAGGGATGTCTGATTTGTTCTCAAATGGAGAAACGCCTTTTGCGTTATACGTATACTACGGTGCAACTCTGGAAAGACGACCATGATTTCCGTCTTGCTTTCGAAACGAGCAAAGGAGTCTGTCTTCATCATATGCAGAGTCTTTTTTCGATGGCATCCGAAACATTGGGACCGTTACAGGCAAAAGCTTTTTCGGTTGCCTTGACGCATCTGACTGCCCTAAACCTGCAGCGATTAGAGGATGATGTGTTATGGATGACACAAAAATATAAAGCTGAAAATATTGAAAAAAGTTGGAATGGCTGTGAAGATGCTCATAAGAGAGCGGTAATGAAGCTTGTCGGAGAAAGCCGATTAATCGATCCGCTGTGATTTCGAATGGCGGCGATGCTTTATCGCAAGTCGTAATTGTTGCGAATCATCCACTGCCTCATTCATTTCTCGACGCCTTATCAGACTGCAGTGTGAGCTCTCCACATCAAAATGATAGTAGTGTATCCATCCCTCGTCAGCCCGATAGATCAACACATATGGTTTTTGCGGTAAAAACGCGATGGCCAAGGGAAGGTTGCATAATGATCTTGATTTCAAGTCATACAACATCTCTAGCTCTTGTTCGGTAAGATAATCTTCCTTACACATTATTGCCAAAGGTCGTGTAGGATGCTCTTGATTGCGATCATGAAGCAAGATATCGGGAACCAAAGTCTTTGAATCGTTTGCAATCTGAACTCCCAGATCTATCACCAAGCCTTCTGTTTCAGGACTATGTGGATCTGGAAGTAATGTATTTTCCAAATAATGAGCCAAACGATAACACATAGGGATATGAGATTTTCTCAGCGATAAAAGAGCTGTATCGTATTGTACCAACAACGCCACCGATGCGATACACGCATCAAACAGGCGAATCATCCCGTACCGTTCATGTTCTAGGGTTATCATCTTGGATATTGTACCACAAAGAGAATTGTATGCAACAATTGCCGGTTGTTATTCGAAATCAATTTCCCAGGTCATCTCTGCGACTTTGCTCAGCGTGTGGAATACTGAACAATAACGGGTAGCGACTTCAAAAGCTTTTTTGACCTTCTCTTTATCGGAGGCTCCCTTGACTTTCACTTTTATGTGACAAGTTTCCAAGGTTGCTACTTTCTCATCACGCTTTCGTCCCACGATATCCATATCGAGGTTGGAAAAAGTTGCTTGCATTTTCTCAATGATTGATTGGAACGTACTGAAAAGGCAATAGGAGAGGCCTCCAAGTAGTAATTCGTACGGGGCGAAGGTTTCCGCGCTTCGTCCTAATGCGACAGCAGCGCCGGTATCGGTCACTAATTTCCCACTATCGGTACCATAATGCGTAACAACATGAATCTTTGCTCCCATGAGCTACCTCCTCTTTCCCTTCATTAGGATAATATCGGTAATAATTTGCAATCTGTCAAACCTATTATCGATCAATACTCTTCACCGCGTGTAACCCGGCCAGATATCCTGTGGACCATGCCACCTGAAGATTAAAACCACCGGTATCTCCATCGAGATCCAACAATTCTCCCACGATAAAAAGATGAGGGCAGATTTTTGATTCCATCGACGAGGTCTTGATTTCAGTCAATGCGACGCCCCCTGCGGTAACCATCGCTTTTGATAGGCAAGAATCAAGTGAAACGACGAAATGACTATCTACCAGGACTTCAGCTATGCTCATATACTGTATCTTGCTAATTTCAGCGGCTTTTCGATTTTGATCAATATGAAGTTTGGCAAGCATCCATTCAATGAATGAATGACTAATAGGTAACGATGCCAAAAGTGTTTTCAGTTGTTTGGCACCTGCTGTCGCAGCGAGTGCCAACAAGTATTTCGCAAACGTTTGTTTATCAGGAACTTCTTTGTTCTCACCGGGGATGAAACATACCGAAATCGTGTCATTGGTTGATACATATCTGCTTGCATGTAAAATTGCGGGTCCTGAGAGTCCTTCATGAGTTACAAGCAACGATCCTTTGCTTAGAATCGATGTGCCAGTATGGTTGACTTTTGAGATAATCACATCTTCAAAAGAGACCCCGCTTAATTGTGTGATGGACGTATCAACGGTCTTTACCGGCGTAAGTGCCGGATGAGGTGTGATAATCGTATGTCCTAAAGATGAAGCAATCGCATATCCATCTCCGGTCGAACCGGTGGCTGGGTACGTGATTCCTCCGGTTGCAAGAATCAGCGTCTTGGCAGTTAATGATTCTTTGTGAGAATTGATAAGGGTAAACCCGCTTGTAGTACGAATGACTTCATTGACATGCCAGTTGTATAGAACATGGATATCGTGTTTTCTGATTTGTTCGAGCAATGTTTGAAGCACGTCGCCACTATGAAAAGAAGCTGGAAATACCTTACCGTCTTCACGGATTGCTAACGGTAAGTTCCATGTTTCGAACATCTCCATGGTTTTTTCCGGTGAAAGAGCATTGAAAGCTTGCCTGAGAAACTTTCCGTTATTGCCAAAATGCCCGAACAACGATGCGACATCGATCGCATGGGTAAGATTGCATTGACCGTTGCCAGTGGCCAGTAGTTTTTTCCCCAGCCGATCGTTGCGTTCACAAATGGTAATGGATATCCCGTGAACAACATTGGCAGCCGTGATGGCTGCCATGAGTGCCGCGGGACCGCCTCCGATGATTGCTAAAAATGTTGTGCCATCCATATGAACCTAGGAGTTCTTTTCAGGCTGTTTGATGATCAGGTGCAATTCATCCAACTGTTTGTCATCGACAAAGGATGGAGAATCGTCCATCGGAGAGATCGCAGCCGTATTTTTCGGGAAAGCGATCACTTCTTTTATGGAAGTTTGCTCTGACATAATCATCACCATCCGGTCGATACCCGGAGCGATGCCGCCATGAGGTGGAGGGCCGTACCTGAACGCATTGAGCAAGAATCCAAAGCGTTGTTCGGCTTCCTCATCGTCAAAATTACAGATTCTGAATATTCTCTTTTGTAATTCAACATCATGGATTCTGATTGATCCGGAGGCGACTTCGTACCCATTGAGCACTAAATCGTAAAGGTCTCCTTTTACACTGCCCGGATCGCTTTCGAGCGTATCAATATATTGTGATTGTGGCATGGAGAACATATGGTGGGCCGCTTCCCAATGGCCCGCATCTTCGTTGAACTCAAACAATGGGAAATCGATAATCCAACAAAATTCAAAAGTTCCTTTGGGAATCAGGTTAAGATCACGGGCTAATTTTGCTCTTACCGCCCCCAAAGAATTACAGCATTTTTTCCAACTGGCTGCGACAAACAGAAGCATGTCCCCTTCATGGGCTTCTGTTACCGAAATCAATTCTGCCTCATGGCCAACAAGGAATTTTGCTATACCGGTTTCCAAGATATTGTCTTTTCCTACCTTAACGAAAGCAAGGCCGGTCGCTCCGTACACTTTGGCAGCTTCTTCAAGTTCGCCGATATACTTGCGTGAATAGGACAGTGCTTCAGTCGCAGGGGCTTTGATGGCCTTTACGCTTCCGCCGGAAGCAAGAACCGATTGGAACGCTCCGAATTGAGTTTTTTTGGCAATATCACCAACATCGACCAATGGAAGGTCGTAGCGTAGGTCAGGCTTGTCCACTCCATAGGTATTCATGGCATCTATCCATGACAGTCTTTTAAAATGAGCCGGTAGCTTATAATTCATCACACTCGCAAACACATCATTGAACAGATCTTCCATGGTCAGCAGCACGTCTTCGCGAGAGACAAAGCTCATCTCCAGGTCAAGTTGGGTAAACTCAAGCTGCCGATCTCCCCTTGCGTCTTCATCACGGTAACAACGTGCGATTTGGAAGTATTTGTCAAAACCACCGACCATGAGGATTTGTTTTAACAACTGAGGGCTTTGGGGTAATGCATAGAACTTCCCTGGATACAACCGTGAAGGAACCAAGAAATCGCGCGCACCTTCAGGCGTCGATTTAATCAATGTCGGTGTCTCGATCTCATAGAATCCTTTGGCACTGAGATGTTCTCGGATAGCACGGACAAACTCGTGGCGTAATCTGATTCGTTTTTGCATCCCGCCGCTACGAAGATCGAGATATCGGTACCTAAGGCGTAAATCTTCCTTTGCATCGGTTTCTTCATCGATCATGAACGGAAGAGGTTCGCATCGAGAAAGGATATGCAACGAAGATGCATCGACTTCAATCTCTCCGGTTTCCATATCGGGGTTCACCATTGATTCGGGTCGACGGCGAACCGTTCCTTCGACTGCGATACAGAATTCTATCCGTAATGCTTCAGCGATCGACCTGACAGATTCCGCGACCTGTTCCCCAACGACGACCTGGGTTATACCATAACGGTCGCGAACGTTGATGAAATGGATTCCGCCATGATTTCTATTACGGTGCACCCATCCGTTGAGTACTACCTGTTTACCTTCATCAGAGCCACGTAATTGGCCACATGTTACTGTTCTTTGCTTGTATTCCATGAAAGCCATACTATCATTTCAGACAACCCGTTTCAATTGGAAAGCACCTCTTGACTGATAGGTAATCACAGTCCAAGATTGTAGTAGAGACATATTGGTAACAAGGGGTGAACACTATGGAAGAATATCCCCCCCAAATTATTAGTGCAAGTCGTCGGACCGATATCCCGAACCACTATGCTGCCTGGTTCATGCAAAGGATCAAGGAACGTTATGTATTGGTGCGCAATGCACGAGACCGCAACCAGATAAGAACGATTGACCTATCGCCTCAAGCTGTCGCATGCATAGCTTTTTGGACAAAGAATCCAGGACCGATGATTGATTTTTTAAAGGGATTGGACGGTTATAGCTACTACTTTCTCTATACGATCAATGCATATGGGAAGGATATCGAGCCAAGAATTCCACCGATGACCGAATCAGTTGACCGCTTCAGATCTTTGGCTGATACACTCGGACCCGACAGGGTCGTGTGGCGTTACGATCCAATTCTCATCAATCACTCATATCCTGTTGGCTATCATGTTGAAAGTTTCAATTATCTTTCAAGAAAATTGGAAGGATATACTAATACGTGCATCATAAGTTTTATTGATATATATCGAAATACGATAAAACACAGTCAGGATCTGCAACTGATTGATCTGGATTTGGAGACGATGAGAAAAATCGTTGCTAACTTTGTCACTCAAGGACAATCACATGGGATAAAAATCCAAACTTGTGCCGAACCGGCGGATTTTGATGATTTGAACGTATCTCACGGGTCTTGTATCGATGCAGCACGGATAGAGCGGATAAGCGGATACCATATTCCGGTTACCCGCGACTCAAACCTGAGACCATATTGCAAATGTGCGCCGAGTATCGATATCGGTATGTATAATACCTGCATTAATCTTTGCACATACTGTTATGCGAACTATAACGAACATCTGGTCCATGCAAATTACGCTCATGCACGAAGTGGCTCTCCGCTTCAGATAGGACAACTTGAAAAGGGTGATAACGTTATAGAACGCAAGGTGAAACCTTCTCCCGCCCAACTGGCGTTGTTCAGTGAACCGAAGAAGTGACACGATTCTTTGTAGATTATATCAATATATTGCCATTGTTGAGTAAGTTTTGCGATTCGATACATGTTTACGCAATTAGTGAAGGACCGATTACATTGAAATCCTTTGGCGATCTGCTACACTCGATGCCTTGAGTCGATTTTCATTGGCAACAGAGAGCATCAACTTTATCCTGTTTTCTTGGTTTACCCGGGAAGCTCCCGGATCATAATCTATCGGTACGATGTTGCTTCGTTCGTCAAGTTCCTTTAATTTATGTATCATTCCCTTGCCAACGATATGGTTCGGCAGGCAACCGAACGGCTGAACACAGATGATATTGTGATATCCAAGCTTCGCCAGGTCTCGCATCTCAGCGGTCAACAACCATCCTTCGCCCATCTTACAACCAAGGCTCAACACTTCACGCCCGGAATCGACCGTGTGTTCAAAAGGAATAGGAGCAATGAATCGCGGATTTTGTCTGATTGCTTCGATGGCAATGTGTTCAAATTTTCCGACATATCGTAACAAGATTTTGACAATGACTGTTTTTACCCTGCTTCCTCCGTAGAGATTGATATCTTCAAGTTGGTTGTACAATCCGTACAGGACAAAGCCCATGATGCCGGGAATCATCACTTCACATGATTGTGAATGAAGGAACTGTTCAAGGTGATTATTTCCAAGTGCGGCATATTTCATGTAGATTTCACCGACGATACCGACTTTGACAACCGGACGGTTCGTATCGATACCAATCGCTGCAAAATCAGTGACAATTGCTTTTAGGTTCTTTCTTAATGAGAATCGCGAATATCCAAAGCCTTGTCTGAATTGAACAGATAGCCGATCGACCCATCTGTTGACTTTAAAATCAGTCGATCCCGGGTGATGTTCATACGGGATGCATTGATTGCGCAACAACATCAATGCATCGCCGTAGATAAGGGCTGCGATGCCTTTGCGAAGCATCCTGACAGTAACTCTGAATCCGCTATTTCGATCCATTCCCTTGAGATTCAACGAGAGCACGGGAACATAGCCGTAACCAGCTTTGACCAGGGCTTTGCGAAGTAGGTGGATATAATTGGAAGCCCTGCAGCCACCCCCGGTCTGAGTGATTGCCAAAGCGATGCGATGATTATCGTATATACCGCTATCAAGAGCATCTATCATCTGACCGATAACCAGTAGTGCCGGATAACAAGTGTCGTTGTGGACATACTTAAGACCTTTTCGAACTACCTCAGGACCATCATTGGTAAGTAACTCGATAGTATATCCTTCATCTTTCAGCACATTGACCAACAGATTGAACTGAATAGGTGCCATCATCGGAGCCAAAATGGTATATGTAGAACGCATCTGGGCGGTGAACGTCGGATATGCACTTCTCATAACTGTCTCTTTTTTTGTTCAATAGCTGCCAATAAACTTCGTATGCGGATACGCACCGAACCAAGGTTGGCAATCTCATCAATTTTCAATTGAGTATACATCTTACCATGAGATTCAAGAATCGCCCTTGTCTCATCGCTAGTGATGGCATCCAAACCACATCCGAATGAAACGAGTTGGACTAATTCGATATCATCTTCGTTGGCAATCGCTTCAGCTGCCGCATATAATCGCGCATGATATGTCCATTGGTTTAACACGTCTACAGCTATCTTTTTACGTATACCCGTGAATACATCTTCTGAGATAACCGCGACACCGAAGTCATGGATCAAGCGATCGATCCCATGATTCACCTCAGGATCGATATGGTAAGGCCTGCCAGCCAACACTATGATGGTCATTTGTTTTTGTCTTGCTGCTTCGATGATTCGTCGCCCCTCTGTACGGATATCACTTAGATATGCATCATATGCGGCATATGCATCTTCTACGGCACAGCGGATGCTGGATAATGGATAACTATCAATAGTTTTCTTCAATATTGTCCTAAGTTTTTTAGCTATCTCATCCTTCTTGTGTAATCCGACGGGAGCTTTGACAAATCGTGTGCGGGCCAATGCTTTTAGATTCGCATCGAGTACTTCAGGATAATAAGCGACCACAGGGCAGTTGAAATGGTTATCTCCGAGTTGTTCGTCGATGTTATAGGTCATAGAAGGATAGAAGATTGTTTTAACACCCGCATTGAGTAAATATTGGACTTGACCATGGACCAGTTTTGCGGGGAAGCAGATGGTATCGGAGGGAATCGATCCTTGTCCGAGAAGATAGATATCTCTGTTTGACAATGGAGGAATAACTATTTGCCTTCCCAATGATTTGAAGAATGTACTCCAGAAGGGAAGCAATTCGAACATGTTCAAGCCAAGTGGAATACCGATGGTTTCATCTGTGATCGTGCTGTCATGAACACAATGTGCGTATGAGACGATCTTTTCAAGTTTATACGCATAGAGGTTCAAAGAATCATCGATAGCGGTGTTTCCCAAAGGCTTCTCGCATCTGTTACCACTGATATAACGTCGATTGTGGTCAAAAGTGTTGACGGTGAGCTTGCAAAGATTGGTACATCGTCGGCACGTCGTGGAACTTACCGTATGTTTGAACTGACGAAGATCGTCAATACCGAGGATGGTTGAGGTTCCTTTCGATACTTCTGCCGCATGCAACGCTGCTCCATATGCTCCCATAAGGCCGGCGATATCTGGCCGAATCACTTCCACCTGCAATTCTTGTTCGAATGCCCTGAGCACCGCATCATTCAAAAAGGTTCCTCCTTGTACGACAATGTGTTTTCCCAGTGCATCGGCTGACGGTGTCCTAATAACTTTGTACAAGGCATTCTTGACCACACTGATTGATAATCCCGCACTGATGTCAGCTAAAGACGAACCTTCTTTTTGAGCTTGCTTGACTGAAGAATTCATGAACACCGTACAGCGTGACCCCAAATCCACCGGATGAGTCGCAAACAGTCCTAACTTGGCAAACTCATCGATACTGGTGCCTAATGCGGTGGCAAATGTTTGTAAGAACGAACCGCAGCCGGATGAACATGCTTCGTTGAGAAAAATATTATCAACGACTTTATTATGGATCTTGAAGCATTTGATGTCTTGTCCGCCGATATCAATAACAAAGTCGACATCGGGCAGAAAATGACGAGCTGCCAAGAAGTGAGCGACAGTTTCTACCACTCCCGCGTCAACAGTAAAAGCTTCTTTGATTATGTGTTCGCCGTAACCGGTAACACCGCTCGAGATAATGATAGCTTCCGGGTGCTCAACATAAAATTGTTCAAGGATGTTTTTAATGATGGGAACTGGATTGCCGCTATTGCCCTGATAGGTTGATTGCAAAATGTTGCCTTTTTTATCAATGACAACGGTTTTTACTGTAGTAGACCCGGCATCGATGCCAAGATAGACTTCTTGTTTTCCCGGGGGAAAGGTAGTGATTGGAACAGTGGCCTTGGCATGACGCTTTTTAAAATGTTCGTACGACAACGCATCGGTGAATAACGGAGAGATTGAAGCATATTGGTCATCACTTCGATGTGCCTGCAATGTTTCTATGGCAGTGGGGATGTCTATTTCACTTGTTGCACAAAACGCAGCTCCTAGGGCTACGTAGAATAGAGAATTTTCAGGACATGTCCCTTTGATGTTTAGGATGGTGTCAAAACTGGATCGTAGTTGTGGAATGAAGGTGAGCGGACCTCCTAAGTAGACAACATTTCCGATAATCGGACGCCCTTGGGCCAAACCTCCGATTGTTTGGTTGACTACCGCGTTGAGGATACTTGCCGCGATGTCAGTTTGTTTTGCTCCTTGGTTCAGTAGTGGTTGCACGTCGGATTTGGCAAATACCCCGCATCGTGAAGCGATGGTGTAGGTGCGATGAGCTTTTGCAGCCAAACCATCCAATTCATTGATATCCACTCCCAACAAGGTTGCCATCTGATCGATGAACGACCCGGTCCCACCGGCACACGTGCCGTTCATCCGCACTTCCATCCCATGGGTTAAAAAGAGGATTTTTGCATCTTCACCACCCAATTCGATAATCACGTCAGTATCGGGTAGCATGTTCTTAGCCGCAAGGCGAGTGGCATGGACTTCCTGAATGAACGGAAGCCGGCAGCGATCAGCCATCCCCAGTCCCGCTGAACCCGAAACCATGATTGCTGCTTTCCTGCCAAAAAGGATTTCGTTGTCGATTGTGTCGAGCAATTTGGCGGTCATCTCGGTAATCTGTGAATAATGGCGTTCATAATGGGAAAACACAATGGAACCTGCCGGGTCAATCACTACCGCTTTAATCGTTGTTGAGCCGATGTCCAGACCTATGTTCAGTTCCATAGCCTCACTCATCCCAAGGTTCCTCACATATCCAATTGCCGGGAAGTTTCAAACTGAGCGTTATATAGGTCGGCATAGAATCCACGCGACTCAAGTAACTGCTCATGAGTTCCCTGTTCGACAACATCTCCCTCGTTCAGCA
Organism: Spirochaetales bacterium; assembly: GCA_012523305.1. Classification (GTDB taxonomy): domain Bacteria; phylum Spirochaetota; class Spirochaetia; order Sphaerochaetales; family Sphaerochaetaceae; genus JAAYDK01. Next base: position 600 of record JAAYIV010000171.1, on the reverse strand, counting down.
CAAGGATCGTGTCGGCATCACGAATTGTCGAGAGCCTATGTGCGATAATAAAACTTGTTCGACCGTTCATGAGGTGCGACATCGCTTCTTTTACAAGAATTTCAGTCCTTGTATCGACGCTGCTGGTGGCTTCATCCAGGATGAGGATTCTTGGATTTGCCAAGAATGCCCTTGCAATCGTAATCAGTTGTTTTTGTCCTTGTGAGATATTGCTGGATTCTTCATTTACGATCATATCGAACCCACCGGGAAGGCTGTGAATGAAATGATCTACTCTTGCTGCTTTTGCAGCTCCCTCGACTTCTTCGTCAGTCGCATCCAAACGTCCGTATGTAATATTTTCTCGAATAGTTCCATTGAAAAGCCATGCATCTTGCAGGACCATGCCCATTTTTTTTCTCAGGTCATTACGGGAAATTGTTCTGATATCATGATCGTCAATCGTAATAGAACCACTATCAACATCATAAAAACGCATCAATAATTTTACTATAGTGGTCTTACCCGCACCTGTCGGCCCCACGATAGCAATCCGTTGACCCGGTGTGACATGCATCGAGAAGTCCTTGATAACAGGAGTTTTCTTGTCATAAGAGAAGG
>JAAYIV010000028.1 GCA_012523305.1 Spirochaetales bacterium | reverse complement strand
TTCGAAGAATCGTTTGTTTACATGGATGAAGTAGAACCATCATAGAATATTGTATTTCATTGACTTAGCAATGCCTCGTATTTAAGATAGAATTGATAATTGGTTACAAATTGATATCCAGCACCCATCTCGGGAGGAAATTACATGGTATTCTTTACACTGTATTGCCGAGTATATCAATCGATATTCAAGCTGGTTTCTCCGTTATTACCATGGAGAGAACCTGAGCTTATTGAAGGTCAGGGCAGTCTGCTTGAGCTCCCGGCACATCTGGCTAGTCGCGGGATCACCAGAGTACTGATCGTGACTGATAAAGGATTGGTAGCCCTGAATCTTATGAATCCGTTGTTGACGGAACTCTCCAAGCGACACATCGTGTCTGTTGTGTATGACGAGACAGTACCGAATCCAACCATCGGGAATATTGAAACCGCGCTTGCGCTCTATCATTCCAACCAATGCCAAGCTATTATCGCATTTGGCGGAGGGTCGCCCATTGATTGCGCTAAAGGAGTAGGAGCGCGCGTAGCCAGACCGAAGAAATCATTGGCATCGATGAAAGGCGTTCTAAAAGTCTTGCATCGCTTGCCCTTATTGGTAGCTATCCCCACCACGGCCGGAACCGGTAGCGAGGCGACCTTGGCAGCGGTTATCTCCAATCCAGAAACACATGAGAAATATCCCATTAACGATCACTCACTTATCCCTCATCTGGCGGTGCTCGACCCAGAATTAACTCTCAAACTGCCGAAGCAGATTACCGCCACCACTGGCATGGACGCACTTACCCATGCCGTGGAAGCTTATATCGGTCGGAGCAATACCAAAGAAACCGAACGAGATGCCATAGATGCTACGCGCATTATCATGCAAGATTTAGAAGCTGTGTATATTGATGGGAACGATATTGTTCGACGAAACAATATGTTAAAAGCAGCATACCTCGCAGGAAAAGCATTCACAAGGGCCTATGTGGGATATGTACACGCTATCGCCCATACCTTGGGAGGTTTCTATGGAATTCCCCATGGCTTGGCGAACTCGATCATCCTCCCCCATATGCTCGCCTATTTCGGAAATTCAGCTGAAAAACGTCTTGCTGATCTCGCCCGTAAAAGCTCATCAGTTCCCACAAACCTGAACGACACCGATGCTGCGCAAACTTTCATCGGCATGATACGAACGATGAACAAAAATATGGCAATACCAGAGCATATAAGCGGCATAAAGCCAGAAGATATCCCGGTTATGGTCGAGCGAGCTTTCACTGAAGCCAATCCGTTATATCCCGTTCCCCGCATACTTGGCCGGAAGGAACTTGCCGAGGTGTTCAGTATTATTGCCAGATAAGTACGAATTTCAACGATTACCTATGAAATGAGTTGATTCACAGTTTCGATGGAGCCTGAACATAACAGGCGTCCTACGAATCGTAAGAATCTTTTGCCAATGATAGTAAAAAAGAAATCGTCGGTTACTCCGGGTAAGATGCCTTGCCTTCCTTCACATAGCGGTCGGTAATCGAATGGATTATCGCGACTGCTTGGTCACAACGTTCTGGTGAGCTTGAGGAGACTTCCCAACGGGCCATGCCTTCTTCGCTACGCGAAATTCTTTGTGCCACTTGCAACCAGTCGCCTTTCAATGAGGTCTCCTTGGTAATCAATTCAGGCAAGCCTCCCCTCATCAGCGTAGCGTCAAGGCTCGAGCCGTCCTCCATCGTTTTGAATACAGCCAATCCTTGCGAGACGAAAGCTTGTTCGACTTCTTGCATCACCTGCTCCAACAAATGTTCTTCGTAAAAATGGCATGGCCATTCGCGTTCGCGGTATATTGCTTTCTGGCGTTGGAGAGCTTGGGTGTACAACTCTGGGGAGGATGTCCACATTCGGGCTGTCAGCAATGTGAAGAAAAGCGTGTTTTCTGTGGCAGCGAAACCTTGGGACGAATCTTTGAGGTCGTAGGGAAAATTCATATAATAGTGGGCTGATTCTTCGGAAGCGACAAGATATTGCTGCTTCATATTTGTGCGTAAGGCTTCTTTGATGAAAGAATGACCGTTTCTGATAATGTGCACGCCAATGCCGCAGTTTGCTTGGAGAACCACCGACAGTGGATTGGCTTTTACATCATAGTACATGTGGGGTTGATACGGGTAAGATCCGAACACCCCGGAAGCATGGACCGTCCTGAAGTAATCCGTGATCATCGGAATAAGGAGTGCCAAGTTAAACGATGGGGCCAATTGCTCGCCGTTATTATCCATCACGTCCATTCGATCCCCGTCGCCATCGAAGCAGAAACCAAAGTCGAACTTTTCTCTTCTCATCAGATCCCACGTAGACCGGACACTCTCCAACGCAATCGGATTCGGATCTCCTGCCGGAAACATCCCGTCCGGAATCAGATTGCGTACCCGGACTGTTGCCCCGCAGGCTTGCAGCGCTTCTGTAACTTCCGTTCCTGCCGATCCGCACAGATAATCAGTGAGGATAGACACACCGCGTAGGCTATGTGTCTCCAGACCGGAAAGACTAATCGAATAGTCGATGAACTCGTCCAAATATCTGGCGATCCTCACCGTACCTCGACCTTTAACCGGATATTCAGAGCCACTATTATCTAGATAAAAATCACGAATACAGGCTATACCTCCGGCCGGGCCGCTATCGTACGCAAGCGTTCTCATGCCTGGACCCATTAATTTCATGCCGATATAGATTCCGGGGTTATGGCTAGCCGTGAACATCACCGCAGCTGCATCGCGATTGCGCATACAGCTAAAATAGAATTGACATGTCGAGACTTGCAATGGATTGAGTATCACATCCAAGCCCATCGACGGTAATATATCTACTGCCAATTCGAGTAAAGCCGGGGCAGCCAGACGAGCATCGCGGCCAAGAACTACCGAACGGACCTTGAGTATATCGATACAATACTTACCGATCGCCCGCATCAGGCGGGATGCCAAAACCGGAGTCAAGGCGGTGCTCTTGGTCCTGATATCGTAAGCTTTGAACATATCTAGATTCAATAGTTTTCTGATGCGTTCGTCCACACCGATGCGATTTCCCTGCATACTTATCCAACCTTCATTCATGATTGCCGAATAGTTCCATGCTTAATATGTGCATGCGCATGATGTGATACGGATCCTTCACCGGTAGAGCCACCACTGTTTCGAGCGGGGCTCCCGTTCGAGTCCTGATCTGAATCCATTCTCTCCCCGTTTCGGCAGGAAATACTTTATCCACATAGTCTTTCAGCTGCCAATACCAGTCCAAGAATGCCGTATTCCCGGTTGCACGATACATTCGTGCGGTACAATACAGTGCCTCGGCATGTGGCCACCATAATTTATAATCCCAAGTGCGCTCGATCAGTTTTTCAAACTCGGTGGTGCCGCTCGGTCCGTGCGGCCGATCCCCGTCACGATCAACATACCGTAACAATCCGCCGTGCTGTCTATCCCATCCCAGTTCCAATGATGTAAGTACAATCGCCGCCATGCGATCAATCAAAGTCGGATCACCCAGACAATCCAACGTGAACCACATACACTCTATGGCGTGACCCGGGTTGTAATGGCGGGCTAACAGTGTCCCGTCATATCTTGCAGGAGCCACGACTTCACGTAATAACTTTCGTTGGGGATCGTAAAATCCATTCAGGATTTCACATGCCCGCTCTCTGGAGAAATCAGCAAACCAAGGAGCTTCGGGTAATTCTAACGATTCTAAAGCTTTGGCCAGTACCCACGCCGTATTACAAAGGATCATCGCGACTGCTTGAGTCGTGAAACCTGCGGGTAACACATACGGTTCGGTACGAACCCCGTTAAGCTCCATAAACGCCAGCATACGACGAAAAATATCTACCGCCTCATATGCAACATGCTCATCCCCAATGAGAACTGCATAACGAGCATACCCCATGATAACGAAGCAATCGACATAAAAGCTCGCATACAATCCTTTGGAGGGTGCCGCTTCTTTGATATTCCCGTAGCGATCGGTCAAAAAAGCACACACACCCTGTTCTTCATCGAGCAAAACGTGGGTATGCAAAAACCGATACAATGATTTGGCTTGAACACCATACAGAGCCCTGCGCTGGTTTCCCAACTCACGGGAAACAACATCAGAAACGAGCATTTCACTCAGACACCACAACATCCGTCCTTGCGACCAGACGTACTTATCGGTCGATAACAAGCGGTCACCAAGATTTGAATAACAGGTAAACACACCGCCATGCTCATTGTCGAACGCTTGATCCCAGAACGGCAGGATCTGTTCTGTGAGTCCTTTGGCATGCCATGAATAATCGTAGTGAGTCATTTAGTTTTCAACCCATCTTGAAGCTTGAGGAAATTGATTTGCCCTGAGACTTGTTCAAAATATAGATGATACCGAACACCACCAGCAACAAAACCACCGATAACGCACTGGCCTCACCAAGCTTTCCATCGGCAACCGCACCGTAAATCTGGATCGGCACCGTACGGGTCTTGGAACTATAGAGTAATATCGTGGTGCTCAATTCCTGCAATAATGTCGTGAGGGTTAAAATCGATCCACTTATGATGCTCGGTAAAATCAACGGGACACTCACCCTGCGGAAGGTGTACAACCAGTTCGCCCCGGCAATTGTCGACGCTTCCTCCAATGAAGGATTGAGTTGAGACAGGCTCGCGGCGACAGAGCGATATACGTATGGTGTTCGCCGTACCATATAAGAGATAACGATGATGGCATATGTTCCGGTCAACTTGATAATACTGTTGCCGCTAAAAGCAGATAACAGAGCCACCGAAACTACCGTGCCCGGGAGGATGAACGGTGCCATGACCGACATATCGAGCAAAGCAGCTCCTTTGGGTTTTTTACGTTCGGTGATGTAAGCAATCAAACTTCCAAGCAAAGCTGCCAAGAACGTGGCCAGCAATGAGAGGTAGAAAGTGTTGAACAATTCCTTACTTGAATAGGAAGGAATCCTAAGGTAATTCTTTAATGTGAAGCCTTCGGGGAACAAGCCTACCCATCTTGTTGAGAATGACATGATGATGATTGTCAACTGCGGAAGCAACGACATGACCAATATGATGATACAGTACACGAAGGCAATTATCCGAATTCCCTTACCTTCGTGCAACTTAATCTCTGAATGCGTAGCTGAGATGGTTTCGTACTCACGGCGACTAATCACATACTTTTGAAGCCACAACACGATCGCTGTAATCAATACGTTCACGATAGCGATCGATGCAGCTCCGTTAAGGTCCCAGAATCCGTTGACCCGGAAGTAGATAAGGGTGGGCAATACATACTTGTCCCCTCCGATAACCGCAGGAATACCGAAGTTACCAATAGCACGAACGAACACCAATAATGCACTTGCACCCAAGCTGGGCAGGATTAATGGAAACGTGACAGTTCGGAAGATCCGCCACTTGGAAGCTCCCATCAGCATCCCGGCTTCTTCAAGCAAGGCATTTGCCGAAGCGAACGCACCATAAGACAACTGGAATACGAACGGGTAGTATGTGAGCGTCATACACAAAATCATACCGAACATCCCATAGATGGTCGGTACTTCAATTCCCAAAGGACCAAGCATTACGTTCAAAAAATGGCGCAATACTCCATTACGACCCAACAAAATCACCCAGGTAAAAGCTCCCACGAACGAAGGCATGATGATAGGTAAGATACCGAGTGACAGCATCAGGTTCTTAGCCGGCAGCTTGACCCGTGCAACGAAGTACCCCATAGGGACACCGATAACCAACGAGAATGCTGTCACAGCAAAACTTACAACAAATGAATTCAATAATGCTTTACGGTACATCGAACTTTCGAAAAACTTGGTAAACCCTTCCAAAGAAAACTGGCCGAGCACTAGTTTGTTACCAGCAGGCATAAAAGCTCGTAATATCGTAGTGATCATCGGATAGATCAAGAAGATGGCCATAAAAGCCAATGGGATGGCGAACACCATGTACGGGGTAAAGTCTTTCTTCAAAAACTGTCGCAAGGTTTTGGACGAATCTTCACGAATGCTGTCATGTTGTTTCATCAGTTATCCACCTCCGGGAGAAACAAGAACGGCAACCCCTTCTTGAAGATCACATGGATACGGTCATGTTCGCGTACATCCTCGAGCATCGTTGGCATATCGACCTCGATGGATGCATCGCAGACCTTGTCGTCCAACAGCACCTCGTAGCGTACCACTTGGCCCAGATGTTGTATAATTTGTACTACTCCCTCGAGCGAATCAGGCTGTTTATGAGAGCTTACCTCGAGTTGTTCCGGCCTAGCTCCGATGAGGACCTTCGACTCTGCTTGCAGCCCAGCCGATGCCGGGATACGATTTTTTTGCGGATTGATCTCAACCGCGACATTCGTAGTGTCGACCGTAGCTTGGTTTGCACCTGATAATCTTGCATTGAAAAAATTCATTTTCCCGATAAAATTTGCCACGAACGCATTATCAGGACCCGTGTAAAGCTCGTTGCTCGAGCCAATCTGCTCTACCACACCTTTACGTAACACTGCCAAGCGATCACCGATTGCCATCGCTTCTTCTTGATCATGGGTCACGAAAATCGTGGTGATATTGGTTGCTTTTTGGATCCGTCGAATTTCCGCTCGCATATAACGACGTAACTTAGCATCGAGGTTTGCCAATGGTTCGTCAAGCAACAATAGGTCGGGTTGGTAGACCAGCGCCCTCGCAATTGCGACCCGTTGCTGCTGGCCTCCAGACAATCCTGTCGGGGATGGGTTACGTTTAAGTTCTTCGGTCAAACCGACCAATTCCATAACTTCGGTGACCCGTTTGCGAACCTCCGCGTCAGGCATCTTCCGAACTCGCAATCCGTAGGCGACGTTCTCAAATATATTCATGTGGGGATATAATGCAAAACTTTGGAATACCATCCCGATATTCCTCCTAAACGGAGGGATGCTCGTCATATCGGAGTCTCCATACAGAATCTGACCACTGCTGATCGTCTCAAGTCCTGCAGTCGAGCGTAACAGGGTTGTCTTGCCACATCCAGAAGGTCCGAGCATACAAAACAGCTCGCCTGGATTAATCGTGAAGGAGACATCCTTCAGAGCATGTACCGGATTCTTGCCATGCTCTCCAAAAATCTTATTCACATTGAGGTAAGTCAGATTCCGACTCATGAGCTTCACTCCTTATAAAAAATTGGCCTGCGGAGGCCTTTCGATGTTCCGCAGGCCACGACACAATTACATCATATTCGAGAATTTGGTCACGAGGTCTTCTTTGATTTCCTTGGCTTCCATGTCGTCGTATGGGAACAACTTGATATCGCCGAGAGCGGGTAGGTTTTCCGGACCGGGCAATTCTGGAGTCACAACGCGGCGATTACGGGTCGTGCGTATGATTTCATACGCTTCTTTAGAGGTAATGAAATCTATGAATAATTTGGCAGCGTTCGGATGAGGACAATTGGCGATCATCGCAGTAGCATCAAAACGAGCTCCGGTTCCTTCTGAAGGATACACATAGGTAACCGGGGCATTCTCGCCGATGTACTTACCGATGTTGGATTCACCGGTCACCGTTATGGCATACTCACCACGGGCAACCGATTCGGGTCCGACTGTAGAACTTGCGGTAAATACTGCGTTCTTTGCCAGTTTGGCTAAGAATTCTTCACCATATAACTTATAAATCATGTAAACCTGGGCATAAGCAGAACCTGAGAGGGCTGGATTGGCCAAGATGATTTCCCCTTTGAACTTCGCATCTATTAAGTCAGACCAGCTCTTGGGATACTCCGCTTCTTTAAGCAGGTTCGTGTTGATCATGATAGCCTGCAATGGCATTGATGATCCATAATATCGAGGTACATCGGCGTCATCACGCACCGTCACATCGATCTTGGCATGATTGGCTGACTTATATGGGGCGAGATATTCATACGCCATCTCCATGTTTTCTTTGGCGATCATCAGCAGGATGTCGCCTTCAGGTTTCGGCTGTTCGGCCATGAGCCGATTGACCAACTCTCCCGAACCAGCACGGATGATGCTGACGTTGATTCCAGGGTGGAGTTCATTGAACTTTTTAGCCAAAGCCTGAGCTTCATCTTCAGCAGCACCGCTCCAGATGGTCAGGTCCTTCTCAACCACATCTGTCGCTTGTGGCTCAGCGGCTCCCTGAGCATATACGGCACCGAGAACCAGAATGGCCACGAACAAAAGTGTTACGATTTTCTTCATGTCTTCCTCCTTCGAGTAATGAACGGCTTGTATGTCGACACGCGATAAACAAAAGCCGCTGATTTAGTATATGGGGGGGTTCAATCAGAACGCAACCTTTTTATTGCGTTATTAGAGTGTTTTTTTTCTAGATAGAACGCTTCTTTGTTACTTTTTATTGAATATGAACAAAAAACGAAACTAACTAGACAAAAAGTCGTAAATATGTACGGTCGTCATAAGAAAGGTTGCCCGGTGTCACGCCTTTGGTCGCCCGGTTCTCCCTGAAACAGAGAGGATCGCTTTCGAGTAGCTTTGCCAGAAGTCGTTCTGACTCCTTCAAAGTCCCTGTCACCACGGGATATCCATCTGTGGCAAGCACCACTTCGACCGGATCGATACTGAGCTGAAAAACCTTCACCGCACCCATGTCGGTAAGAAATCCGTCCAGAGCCGGATACCAGAATGCTTTCGCCTGATTGTTGTTTTGAAACAATGGCTGCAGTTGCATGATCGGTTCAAGCAATCGGACTGCCTCGCCTTCTGTTTGACGCAGTTCATCGGCTTCAAGTAAAAATGCTCGTAAGGTCTCCATCAAAACATCGACATCCTTGCGGGCCGTGTGAAGTATTGAGTCAACCAATACCTGGCAATCACCAAGGACCCACACTTGCCTGTGGTATGCACTTACAATCGCGACATACGCACCGCAACGTAGCGAAGCATCTTCATTGGCTTCATTCACCATATCGTGAATTACGTACCAATCATGAATGGCTTTATCCATGAGGCTGAACGCCATGTGCATCGTTGCTTCAGTCGGCAAGCTAGATAATACTCTGAGACAACAATTTTTAGCTACCACTCCCGGAGACGGAGCCCCCCATTTTGGAGTCTTGCTCGCACTACAGCCATCGATGACCGCTGCGAAGCGCCCGTCAAAGAACAAACCGTCTTCGCACAAGATCTCGTTCCCCGTCTTGGGTACCAATATAGACTCGATCATTTCCATGTCCGGCTCCCTTGGAATACATTCCCAATCCAGTTATCTCGGCATTACACCATCATGACTTTACACATGTATCATTGTCAATTAATGAAGCGTCAAACGTAAGGAGGATCGTACGCAAAGTCAACAGTCACATTCGCATCAACATGGCGAATTATTTAGTCAGCCGATGGTGTTTAAACATCCGATACACCTAACGCGCAACAACTCATATCATACGCCGGACGACTTCGCTTGTTTCCTGTTCAAAGCCTCCAACAGCACTAAAGTGTTAGCGTCAGGATCATCAACTGTCTCAAGTACCAAATTCGTATCCGGAGTGGCAACCTCAGCCAGAATGCTGGTAATGGGAAATCCGTTTGCAGAAAACGCATCGTGATTGTCAATGAACAGATCCCTGTCCCGATCGGAAGGATTGCTATGCAAATGGCAATTTATTACTTTCCCCGTCGCCATCACCTGCCGCAGTGCGGTCAAGTAGTCAAATCCGTAAACGCAGGATGATATCCATAAGTGACCTACATCCAAACATAAGAACAGATTGTTTCCCATGGTAGCCAACGCTATCATCTCATCGGGTGTTTGGAACAGATACCCTACCCTGGGATTGAGATTCTCCACCGCCAAGCGAACTCCATGTGACGCACACAGTCGGGCGGCTTCGGGTAATAAATCCAACGCTTGAGCCATATGACGGACATACACAGCTTGTTTCACGTAATCTGGAGTGCAGATAGAACCCTTTGATCGCCAGACATAACGCTTGAACTGCTCACCTTCCAGTAATACTTTGCGTTGTTCGTTCTCTGCCGGAACAGCGCTATCGGTTGCATATCCCGGATGCAGGACTAAAATGTCCGCCCCGAACGAGATCGCAGTGACAGCACTAGATTCTATAGCCTTCAAACTTTCTTTTACGATATGAGGGTCATGGCTTCCCAAGTTTGGAAAGATCGGCTCGCTCGGGCAACAGGCATGTACCGAAGCGACTCGGTTCGTTACCACCGGTCGCACCGATTCAAGGAATGCGGAATTCATTTTATATGATAGCTCGAACATCATCGACGGGAACGCGTTTCGGTACGATGCTATCGCGTCAACCGACTTGAAACCCACCAATGACATCGTGGTTTTGAAGGTGTTCATTGCCTATCGACAGCGAGCACTTTGACTCCCGCCTCCGTGAGATTCTGTTCGACTTCGGCTGAAATGGTGTCGGTGATCAGATAATCGATTGAATTCCAATCGCACACACGTGCGAGCGACAAGTGCTCCATCTTTGATGAATCGACCAGCAGGCAGACATTTGTGGCCCCCTGGATCATGGCTTGCTTTGTTTCAGCCTCAATCAGATTGGTGCAAAAGACTCCTTGGGAAGCAGAATACCCGGAAGCTCCCAAAAAAAGCCAATCAGCGTGAACCTGACGGTACACATCCTTGGATAAGTTTCCCATCAAACCCATCGACTGTCTTCGTAACACCCCACCCGAAACGATAAGGTCGACTTTTTCAGCATGCATTAATTCTTCGATGACCAACAATGAGCTGGTGGTCACCGTCACGGCCATGTCGCGTATGTATTTAGCCACATGAATCGTCGTACTGCCGTTGTCGATGATGATGTTTTGTCCGGAGGAGACCAAAGTACAGGCTAAACGAGCGATTTGTTCCTTTTGTTCGAAGAATTCTTTCATCGTATTTGAGATGAAACGCTCAGTCCCACGCTTCTCGGGTAGCACCGCCCCGCCATACGTGCGCATGAGAAGCCCTTTATTTTCCAACTCGTCCAAGTCATTCCGGACTGTGACCTTTGAAACATCCAGCAAACGGGCGAGCTCAACGACCTGGACCGTTTCTTGTCTTTGGAGAATACGCATGATTTCTTGTTTTCTCGCCGCAGGATTCATGGCTACCCCCTTGGATAATCTACTGCCTGAAATATATCGTATCTTCAAGTATTTGTCACCAACTTGCCTATCGGGTCGATTTTACTTTCTTTCGTACGATAGAATCTTGCGTTTATTTTCCTTTTGCCCATTGTAGGGTAATAAATGGCAGGTATGAGTTGGCGTTTTTGCATGGGTTATTTTCTTTATGTTACATTAATTATGCTAGAATTACAGGAGATGAAAATAATTAACTGAACCCATCACATGAGATATGATGCGATGATTATCTTTATGGCATTATCAGGTTGGCAATCAAAACCTCAGTGATCGATCCATCTTTTTGGACAGTATGGCGGGTAATCCCAAGTGAATTTTTGATTGAATCATAGGTGCATACATACCATCTAGGGAGTGTCGATTCGAAAAAGGAATCACGGCCATGAAATGCTCCAAAGATGAATTCTGAATTTTCTTCTGTATATTTGTAAAGCACGTCTCCTGAATGATGATGACCACTGAAATATATTCCGACCTTTTCATCTACCATTGTCTTCAACAACATCATTCGTTCTTGGGTATCTGGCAAGGCAAAATATATGAGGTCAGGGCTTCCATATAACGGCACATGTGAACAAAACATTTTCAGATTGGTATCTTGCGCTGTTTCTTTGATAAGTTCTTCAAGTTGCCTGTTTCCTAAGCTCCGATTTCCAGTATCTATTATATAAAACGATATGCCTTTATGAGCAAATCGTTTGTATGGTGCCGCACATACATAGGTTGAGAAATAAGAACGTCCGCGATTACGAATGTCGTGATTTCCCGCTACGGTATGCATAGGAATTGATCGATTTGCCAGGTCTTGGATGAAATCGGCATATTCAAGATACTCATCCTCTTGAGAATCTTCAGTGAAATCCCCAAGATTCAATGCGAAGTCAATCGAACCCGGATAAGTATCAAGCCATTGCCAGAATTCATCAAATTTCCAGTAGACTCCTTTATCTTCGCGGCCGAAATGGATATCGTTCAGTACAAGAAATGAAAATGACTCGAGAGATCCGGTCATATCGATCGGTTGATCGAATCCGCCGCTCAGATCTCTGGTTTCGACATGGGAATAATCGGGTTGGCTACAAGAAAACAATAAGAAGATGCTGAGAAGAATTCCATACATAATAATTTGATGAACGCTCGTTTTCAAACGGACGTTCACATCAGCTGACTTTCGGTATCCATACGACATAGGCTTTTGCCTCTTGTTTAGCGATGATAAATGTTTCAGGTAGGATATCTGAGAAATGGACAGAATACTCACAACCGACCGTAATAGCGTCGGTCAGATCGTAGGCTATGCTTCCTTTCGCTACAGGGCTCATCGCTTGTGTCGAATATTCGAACAAAGTTGAAGAGCCAATTGACGTTGATATCATCAAACTATCAAACATTTCAAGTGCGATTTCCAGATCATAATACGGGCTGAAATTAATTAACGGCATATCAAGAAATGGCATGAACGTTGCGCTCACTTGAATACCTAGTCCGTATGAAATGGAAACATCCATCGCATGAGCGGCTATATTGATAATCCTACCGTATCCTCCTACCACATCGATACTTGATCCGAAAGAAGGTCGATGCGCGCTATGGACTTTGGTCACAATCATATTACGTAACGGTTCATCCGTATCTTTCAGGAAAAAAGAGGTCGCAAGCCCGATATCCCAAACAGGCAATTGTATCCTCATACCAACATCTAACCCTATCCCATCTCCAGAGAATTCAATTGAAGTAGAACCGTCAAGATGTGTCGGAGTCGTTGTCGAGTCAAACCACCCGAATGTTTGAGTTACTGCTGTTAATGAAATATCAGTCGCACCAATCGTAGGTGCAACGAATAGCGTCAATATAAGATAAACTGCTACGGGAATGCATCGAATTCGGCATGATGCATCCTTACGTTCTATTGCCATGAAACCCTCATCATTATCATTTATAAAGGCTATGAATCATAATATAGCTAATTATCTCCTTTATTCAACAGAAAAAATACCTTAGGCATCTCTTCCCATTACCGTTTTTGGAAACAACCACCGGGAACACATACAAAAAGCAAAAAAAGTGTAACGCTTTATGCTTGGTATTTTTTTTTCCGAAGATACACATTTTAGCCCATTACTTGTCGGTTATATGCAGTAACGTCTGTGGCTAAAGAATATCAATCATCACAAATTTGTGGCCATCTTACATTGGCACAAGCCATGTCCGTTGAATAATCAATATTCATTTCCACAGATATCGTGCGTCGAATCATAAGTATATACGTTACCGTACAATTCATTGAATTCGTTTGCTTTTTCTTCAGTGAAATAAGTAAGCGGGCAAGGAATGTTATCTCCCTCACGCGCATCTTTGGCTATAGTGAAATGTAAGTGCGTTTCATACTTCCTAAATGGTAGCTGACCGATAATATCTCCGGCATCTACCTTCTGCCCTTGTCTGACTTTAATCAGTTTTCTTACATCCCGTAAGCTTAGGGCTTCGCCGGTATCGTTATCCAAAGCCGCTTCAAAATGGTAAATGACTCCTATTTCTTTCGAGATGTACATGACTATCTTAAAATTCCTTGCTCCTTCTTTTGCATCATACCCTTGTTTTGTATCTGTGATGATTTCAGTGATTACTCCTGGGGCTATGGCATATACGTCCATTGTTTCACCTTCGATCGGTGACAGATCTATTCCAGAATGGAAAAAATATCGGAGTCGTTTTGTATTGTTCCAAATCGTTGGATTTGTCGCAGGGCTTCTGGTTGAACCGGTAACGCAGAGGCTGGAGGAGCATCATCCGGCAGCCCTAGTGTGTATACCCATTGCATATCGCAACCAGAAACACACAGAACCAATAATGCTATGAGTAAAACAAATATCAAAGCTTTATTCACCATATTCTCACCGTATTGTTCCCCCTGTGGAATGCCGCATCAATATCAAGAGAATCTTGAGACACCCCAGAGTGACTGAAAGTTGTTGAACCTCATAAGAAAAGTCTGACCATCATAGATTTATACAACGGTCACGGATCATCACGCCCTACCTGTCTGCAGCAGTCTCGGGGTTCCTTGTGTTCCATTGGGACCATGCAGGCGTTGCCCAATTTTTTGCGACCCTTAAGGCTTTCTTATCAGTTGGGTCTCCGGTAATCTTTACCGACGACGGTGCTACTTTCCAGCGATCATCGGTAGTCCCCATAGCTCCGCCTACCCACTGAGATGTAATGAAATAACGCCCGAGTGTAGCGATTTCAGCATCTTTAAGGGTAACTGCCACAGGTTGTTCCAAAAGGAATTCTTGTTTCACATGGTAGGGATAGTTCTCAAATGGTCCGTAAGAAGCAATCTCATTGGATTGTAGTTTTGAATAATCCACATAGACGTGTAAGAATCCTTTGAGGGTATATGTTCCGGCAGGCAGGTTCTCGGCGAAGTAAAATGAATCCAGTCTGCTTTCGGTATCGAATGGTCTGAAAGGTATGGTATTCCCCTCGGAATCCACAACCCAGGGAGCCCAGCCAGTGGCATTTGTATTCAGTAATTCCGATGTCGTTGAGCCATCTTGCACCCCGGCTTCAAGGACAAGCATTGAAGATTTACTCTCCAACGGCGGATTAACAACAGGAAACAGCGCTGCAAAAGACATACATCCGCTAAAAGTAAATAGACACACAAGAGCTAGAACAACGACGCTTAGCTTTCTCATTCATAGACCTCCAGTCTTTTAGTGGTTTTAATACTAAAGGACCGGAGGAACCGCTGTCAAAGAAAAGTTTCAATCCTGTCATCCAATTATGCAATAATCATTAAATCAAGCACTAATCAATAACTTTTACCATGCAGTCCATCCACCATCTACTGACAATGTATGGCAATTAACCATTGCAGCTTCATCACTAGCGAGATAGACCACCGCATGAGCCACATCATCAGGAACCGACAATTCTCCTTTTGGGATTTTCCCCAGCACATATGAACGGAATTCTGGATTCTGAAGACGTTTCCTTGTTAAATTCGTCTCGATGAATGTCGGAGCAACCGTATTTACGGTAATCCCATATTTCGCCCACTCAACTCCAAGAGCCCTCACCAAATTGACCAGTGCTCCCTTTGTCGCACAATATACCGGTTGGCCCGGGATGCCAATCAAACCCGATTGACTCGATACAAATATAATTCTACCGAAAAATCGACTCATCATTCCCGATGCGACAGCTTTGGCACAAAAGAATCCTCCTCGAACATTAGTATTAACATGATCGTTCCAATTATCAACATCAACTTCAAGAGCTTTTGTAGGTCTGTTAATCCCTGCATTATTTACTAAAATATCAATACGTACACCTTGTTCTTTCAGTCGATCAAATACTTCGGTAATCTGAGCAGTTTCTCGCACATCGAGTTCAACGGATGAGACGTGAACTTTATAGTTCAAACAAAGTGCTATTGTTTCATCGAGAGATATTCCAGGCTTATCCGAGACGATGAGCGAACTACCGGCTTCCGCGAGTCGAAGTGCGATTGCCTGTCCGATGCCTGTTGCAGCACCGGTCACAAATGATGTTCTATCCGATAAAGAAAACATCAGCGAGCCTCCTTGCCATAACGATCTACACGTAAATCGGCGGTAAGGGCATGGGCTATCATTCTTTCGACCCGACACTGTCTTGAAGTGACTTCTCCAACGATCAGACTTGCTTCCTTCGTCATTTTCTGATATGTGACAGTCTTTAAAAATTTCCCGACCCAAACACCTCCCGTATAACGAGCTGCTCTTCCTGTCGGCAAGATATGATTGGTTCCGATCGATTTATCACCATAGGCTACGGTCGTCTCTTCTCCGATAAATAGAGACCCATAATTTTTCAATCGGTTGAAATAGTAATCTTTATCTTCTACCAACAATTCCAAATGTTCTGGAGCCCAATCGTCCATGAGAGAAATCGCTTCATCACGGGAAGTCGCGCATATCAACGAACCGTAGGATTGCCATGACTGTGAAGCTATCGCTCTAGTCGGAAGGATTCCCAATTGTCTTTCGATCTCTTTGAGTATACGTTTACCGTGCTCTTCGCTAAGACACACCACTATTTGACCACTGTTCGGATCATGCTCTGCTTGGCCTAACACATCACAGGCAACCACAACCGGATCAGAGGTGTCATCGGCGATGACTCCGATCTCGGTAGGTCCGGCTAATAAATCGATCCCACAACGACCGTAAAGCTGACGTTTTGCCTCAGCTACATATTTGTTTCCGGCACCGCATAAAATATCGGCAGGCCTGACTTCTCCCATCCCGAATGCCATAAGTGCGAAAGCTTGCACTCCTCCCAAAACAAATATTCGGTCTGCGCCTGCTGTTGCCATGGCGTTGATCGTTGCAGGAAACCATCCTTCTTCTTTTACCGGAGGTGTGCAAGCAATTACTTGTTCAACTCCAGCGACCTTGGCGGGGATGATGCTCATCTGAGCCGAACCAAACATCGGGTATCGACCACCCGGGATATAACTACCGACACTGGTTACTGGAATATGTTTGTGTCCGAGAATTACGCCCGGCATCGTTTCAATTTCCAAAGGATGTAATGTTGATAATTGTGCTTTCGCAAATGATCGAACATTATTCTGACAAAATTCTGTATCCTTTCGTAACTGATCATCACAATTATTAATCGCTTCACGGATCTGTGATTTTGATAATTCGAATGATTTTGGGTCCCACTGGTCTAATTGCCTGCTATAGTTACGAACTGCATCCATCCCATTCTTTTCCAGATCGATGAGCATATTTGATACTATAGCCGCTGTTTCATCATCGTGTTCGAAAATACGATGTCCGCCTGTTTTTAGAATAATCATTATCGCTTCCTCCTTTTTGATCCTGTCGTATACCTACCCATTAAGAACTGATTGTTTATTCGTGTGACAAACGCGATGCCATCCGTACTATTTCATCAGCTTGGTCTTCATCCTCAGCTTCAACCACGATGTGCAATCCTTTCGAAGAAAGATTGGTTAAGAGAGACTCAACATCCTTAGCATCCGGAAGGGGCAATAACAAGGATTTACCAGCTTTTTGAATCCTTTGCAGTACCTCTAGATAATGTGAAGGATTTGCTTGTCCAGCTATTGATGTCCACTGGATAACCTTCAGACGTTCCAGTGATAACAACGTATCCAGATGCCTAACCTGCTGTGCCCCGTCAAGGTGATAGAGTGGATAATCCAAGAAGTTGGACTGCTCTATCAATTCCGGTAAGGCAAATGTGTTGAACATATCCGAAGAGATCATTACCGACATGTCGACTTGCATCTGTGCGAGGAGTCCCGGAGCCCAGACTCTAAGCCATTGGATCATCCCCCCGCCATCATTATTACTTTTAAGGATGTCATATACTTCTTGTGTGACTTTTTCCCAAGCTGCTTGCAGTTTCCGCAGAGCTCCCAAAATCCCAGGATGTTCATCGGCCATATCTACCAACAATGTGTCATTCCCCCGTAGATACGCCAATGCATCAAGATTTCCCGCAGTATCAGGCATTGAAATCAGATAATCTCCTTGACTATCATCTGCTAGGGCTTTGGCCATTGAGAGGGTCAATGTATAAAGAGGACTTTGACAATCGAATGCTAATGTATCATACCCATCATCATCTATACTCGGATCGTACCATACCGTTTGATGATCCATATGCCATGTAGCACCTTTAAAGAACCCTGCATGGCCAGAAGGCCCTAAATTTAGCCAGATTCCCGGGAAAGATTCTCCAGCGAATTTCGTTACTTCAAATTTTTTCCGATTTAAAACAATTATCTCTTCCGGATTTCCCCATCCATGTAATCGCGGTAATGCTTTCAGACGATGATATTCATCCTCTTTACCACGCAGGGGAGCTGTAACAGCGATGCAGCATCTGTCAATGAATGCTCCTTCCCAGAATGCGTTGAAGCGTTTCTTTATCATGTCCCAGTCATCTATGTATTTCATATTTTTTCTCGTCAAATTACTTCAAAAGTGATATTGGTTAAGTCTTCCCAGGCAGAGGATTGTCCGACATATATGCAATATTCGGTTTTTTCGACTTCCCAATCATGAGTTGCCTCATTCCACCATGCTACATCTTTTATCGCGAATGACATGGAAATACGTTTTGATTCACCAGGTTGCAATGACACTCTTTTAAATGCTCGTAAATCTTTGGAATGCCTCATCACTTTAGTGTTGGGATAACCCGAATAAAGTTGAATAACCGTCTCGCCCGAAACGGCCCCAATATTTTTTACCGTTATCGACGCCGTCAAAACTCCATCAGATGTGATTTTATTTGAGGCCAATGATAGTTGGGAACAGGTAAAGGTTGTGTAACTTAATCCAAATCCAAATGGATGGGAGACTACATCAGAATTTTTATCAGCCAGAAAATAGCCATGGAAATAGTCGTATACGACTTCTTTTGCATCTTTATCAAATGGTGGTAATTGATCTGGTGATTTCGGGATGGTATAGGGTAATTTACCGCTTGGATTATAATTACCGAGAAGAATCGACGCCAATGCCGTTCCACCTTCCATTCCGGGATACCCGGTGATCAATACCGCACCCACTAGTTCTTCCCAAGGATATGTTAGTAGCGTACCTCCTCCCTGTAACACTACAATAATCCGACTGTGTAATGTTGATATGTGTTTAATAAGTTGAATATCCTCGTTCTTTAGTTCGAGTGATGACCGATCCCCTCCGCAACCGCTATCCCAATGAGGAATGTACTCGCCCTCATTATCGCTATTCAATCCGACTACCACGACGACAGCATCCGCCTCACGAATCTCATCTTCAAGTGCTGTGACAGTTTCGGAAGTTCCATAAATTACTTCTGTTGAAGGTGAAAGTGAGCGTTTTATTCCCTGTAATGGAGTTATAACATACGGCGGATATACATGGCTTGATCCCTTCATATCACCGATGTTCGCTCTGTTTGCAAGTTCTCCCAGCACAATAAGCTTTTTTAGCTCTTTTTTATTCAGTGGAAGAGTCTTTTGTTCATTCCTAATGAGCACAGCTGATTTAAGAGCTGCTTCTAGAGCCAATTGTTCATGGGCGGGGCTTGCAACTTCAGCAATATCATACCCTGAAGTTCTTCCGACGGTACTAAAATGGATTTTTGTCGCAATTATTCTGGTTGCAGCGTTTTCTATCACTGATTTCGGAACTTTTCCTTGATTGACCGCATCTATCAAGCGTTGACCATACCTTCCGGCCAACGGCATTTCGATGTCCATTCCTGCAAAGGCAGCTTTTACGGTGTCCCGGAATCCGAAGATGAAGTCCGAGATTACTATACCGTTAAATTTCCATTCATCCTTAAGGATATCACTCAATAAATATTTGTTTTCACCGCAGTATGAACCACGCACTTTATTATATGCGGACATGACAGCGGCCACTTTTGTATCAACACAGGTTTTAAAATGTGGTAGATACACTTCTCTTAATGTTCGTTCATCGACAGAAACGTTTACCGTATAACGACCGTTTTCCATCGTATTAAGAGCATAGTGTTTCACACAGGCCATTGCGTGCCGTTGAACCCCGCGAATCAAGGCAGATCCCATGGCTCCCAAAAGCATTGGGTCCTCGCCGTAGGTTTCCTGTGCCCTTCCCCATGCGGGATGCCTGAGAAGGTTTACACATACGCCGCCAAACAAGTTGGCCCCTTGAGCACGGGCTTCAATACCCATTGCCTCTCCGATTCTTTCTTCCAATTCAGGATCCCAAGTTGCCGCTCTCGACATCGATACCGGAAAGCAAGTCGAGGCCGAACCCATGACTATGCCTGTGGGACCGTCTGTAAAACGGATCCCGGGAATGTTCCAAGCAAGATTTTCTCCCGCGACATACGGCGTATCATTATATTTTAGACAAGCTGGAATATATTCAGTAACCGTGGTATTAGGACTCATCTGTCCAACCAATTCTTCAATCGTCATGGTTGAGACAATTTGTCGTGCTTCATGTCGGGCTTCTTCATAGGTCATCTTTGGCAATGAATCAAATCGTCCCCATTCTTTGACTGACACGGTCGATTTTTTCAGGAAACCGGAAGCAACGATTCGCCGAGCGATGATGATACGTAATTGAATTGGCATTTTTATTAGGTCATCGAAAGATATCGTCGTCCAATCTACTTCATGAGCCCATCGCTCATCCATGATTCACCCCTTTATCGCACCTGCTGTCAGACCTGCAATTATCCTCTTCTGACCAATAAAATACACAATCAGTAATGGTATGCTTGCTGAAGACAATGCTGCAAAAATATATCCATAATCGGTTTCAAACTGCCCAACAAAATCCATGATACCTACAGGAATGGTTCTCACTTCCTGTCTATTGGTAAACGTAAGTGCGAAAATCAATTCATTCCAAACAGTGAAAAAATTAAAAATCGTGATAGTACTAAGGGCAGGCATCGACAATGGCATCATTATACTGAAACAGATTCTTTTGAGTGAACACCCGTCAATACAAGCGGCATCTTCCAACTCAATTGGCAGCTCGTGGAAAAAACCACGCATGATAAAAACCGATATCGGGATATTAAAAGCGATATAAGGTAAAATCATTGCAAGATAAGTGTCGAACAAACGTAGTTCCCGTAATAAAATGAAATTGGGAATCAAGGTAACCTGAACCGGAATCATCATTCCTGCAATCAAAATGAAAAACAGAGTATTGCGACCTTTGAATTGGACTCTTCCAAAAATAAACCCAGCCAAACTCGATAATATTACAATACCTATTGTAGAGATTACCGTAACGATCACGCTGTTCAAATAATATCGGGGAAATGTTGAAGTCCGCCAAATATGCAAATAGTTTGACACGTCAACACGTTTTGGTAAGGCAAATACATTATCGTATATTTCTTGCATTGGTTTCAGAGAACTGTAAAATAGCCAGAGGAGAGGAAAAGCCATAAACAGAAAAAACAGTATGAGAATCACATATGATACTGTTTTCCCTGAAAACAACGAAAATCGTTTTGAAAGCGGTGTCGGGATTCGACCGTTCATCACCGTCCCTCCGCTTTTTTGTTAGTCAGGCGAGAAAACCCTACTGACAGGAGAATAGCAATAGCAAATAGAACAAATGCTAAGGCTGCTCCATATCCCATTTCCCATGACAAGAATGTCTTTTTATACATGTAGGTTGCGATTAGTTCGGTTGAGTGAGCGGGGCCTCCGCTCGTCATGACCCAAATAAGGTCAAAATATTTTATTGAACCCACTATGGATAGAATGCATGCGGTTTTTATCGTTCCAGAGAGTAATGGCAGTGTGATTTTTCTGATTACCTGGAACGATGAACATCCATCGATTCGTGCTGCTTCAAACAATTCATTGGGAATCCCTTCGATCGCAGCCATAAACAATACCATATAAAATCCGATATACTTCCAGCTAATAACAACCATCACCGCGTATAATGCCAGCGATGGGTCTCCGAGCCAACCTCGGGTAAGTGAATCTAATCCGATTCCCTTCAGCAAGTTGTTGAGTAATCCAAATGTCGGTTCATACACATAATAAAATAAATAGCTGGCAGCTACTGTAGAGACGATTTGAGGTGCAAAATAAACTGTTCGTAAAAAACTTTTCCCTCGAATCCTACCGGTCAATATTATTGCCAAAAACAGTGCTGGCGGCATTTGGGTTGCGAGTGAGAAAAAGACAACGATAAGATTATTTTTCAGCGATTTCCAAAAAATTGGATCTTGGAATATTTCTTTGTAATTCTCCAACCCAATGAATCTTGTTATTGGACCCAGTCCATCCCACCGGTACAGACTGTACCGGGCGGATTGGAAAATTGGAAAAACTACTAACATAAAGTATAATATGAACGCCGGTACAAGAAATATGAGTATAGTCGATCTAGTATCGGAATGTAGCCGGCGTTTCAGTTTCATACTATTATTGCAATTCCTTCTTTGCAGCGGCTTCCCATTCGGTTGCAAGCTTTTCTGGAGTTGTCAATCCCGCATACAATGCAGCGATTCCCGAAAGGTGTGTTTGTGCAAGGCTTGGTGTTGATGACTGATCATAATAGAGTTGAATACCGGTCGCAGTATCCAATTCCTCAATAACACTTCTGGTTAAATCATCGATTGTAACACTGTCCATGTCAAATTTTGCTGCAGGTAAACGCTTAGCAAGGCTGAGCACATCATTTGCTGTCGCCTCTGAAGAGAACTCTCTGCACAATTCTTCAGCGTATTTCGGATACTTTGTTGCACCTGAGATTGCAAACGCCGCGTTGGTACCGCCTACGACTTCAGTTATACTTCCCTTTCCTCCTTCTACCAACGGGAATCGGAAGTAGTCGACTTTGTCATACATTTGCGGAGCTTCGCTAGCGATTTGGCCTGGCAACCATGAACCCATCAGCAGCATCGCTGCTTTTTCCTGCGTGAAAACCTGACGCATTGATGCATATTCAGTACCTAAGAATCCTTCCTGGAAACAACCGTGATCAACCATCTTTCTGAGCAATTTTGCTGCTTCTACGAACACTGGGTCTTCGAATGTTCCACCAGGCTCCCTGGCAATTGCCTTTTTAAAGGGTTCCAATCCGCCGACACGGGTCACGAGATATTGGTAAAACATATCACCGACCCATTCAGCTTTATTCAGTGAAAGCACAATTGGTATTACCTGATTATTCTTCAATACCGTACAGACATCTAGCAATTCTGTGAACGTTGTAGGCACTGCAAGGTTATATTTAGCAAAGATTTCTTTGTTATAATAGAACATTACATTCGCCAATTCGACAGGGACTCCCCAAATCTTTTCATTTGATGAAACGAATGATAGTGCTGCAGGAGAGAACCTTTCTTTCCATCCGTCAACGCCCATTGAGGGTGTTAGATCATGAACCAATCCTTTCCCTGCATATGCGGCCAGTTGCCCACCGCCCCAAGTCTGGAACACATCGGCATCCCTGCCACCTGCGGCCATCATGGTAGCAAATTTGGTCTTATAGTTACTCATGTCTCCATAACTAACTATTTCAACGGTAACCTGAGGATATTTCTCGTTAAATCGAGCAATAGCACCATCAAGAACCGCACGAAACGGGGTTCCTTCGGGATAGATATCCCAAACCCTAAGAGTAGCAGGACCTTCTGTTGCACTTTGTGTTTCGCTCACACCGGCAGCAGCCAACATGGCACAGGCCATAATTAATATGACCAGCATCACTCCAACTTTTTTCATATCATACCTCCTTGACCGAGATGTTATCGACTCGCACAAGAGTTCCTAATAATCAACTCGGTGTTTAAAACAACATTGGTTGGCTCAACCGCCTCTTTATCGATAAGGCGACGAACCAAGTTCGCCGCTGTCGC
>JAAYIV010000170.1 GCA_012523305.1 Spirochaetales bacterium | reverse complement strand
AACTCGTCTTATCAGGAGTTTTGATTTATCAGGAAACAGAATCCAATCTGCTTGTGAACCAAGCAAGACTGGTTCAAAATTTCCTGATAAACATTTACTTCAAACCGCAAAGGCTCTTCAGAAGTTCGTCATCATCGAGCAACATTCTTTCAGAGTCCAAGATTGCCTTTAACGGACTTTCCTCAGGCACTGAGGCTTCGATTGCCTTTCGCTTCATTTCTGTATCTGCATGAGCATAAATCAAGGTCGTTTCCAACTGGGAGTGGCCCAACCATTGTGAGACAAGCGTCAAATCAACCCCATGTTGGTACAAATGCATTGCCCTGGAGTGGCGAAATAGATGTGGATGAACATTTTCAGGTACTTCAGGACACGAAATTCTGGCAAGGCAACCATAATTGTGTACAAGCTTTCTCACGTTGTCTTCGGTCATACGTTTATGCTGCCCGTTCCGTACGCAGTAAAATAGATGGTCATTCTGGTTTGAGTCCCTATGGAACAGGTTCAAGTATTTTCTCAGGTGTTCGACCACATTCGTACGAAGGGGTACTATCCGGTCCTTGCGTCCCTTCCCATGGAATAGGACCGTCGAGGTCTGGTTGATGTTGAGATCACAAAGTCTGACATCGACAAGTTCTTGAACTCTTGCTGCAGTATGATATAGAAACAGCATGAGGAACATATCCCTCAGTCCTTTTCGAGAACTGGAATCCGGTTGTTTGATGATGGTTTCCATCACAGGCTCACTCAAGTACTTCACAAGATTCTTCTTTTCTACGGCATTCGCCACACTTCTGATGTCCAACCAATAGGACACCAGATTCAAGTCCTCGTTTGCAGCAAAGGAGAAAAAAGTCCGTATGCAGTGTAGCCGGTGGTTTCTTGTGCTTACGCTACATCCCTGATCTTTTTCAATGTAATCAAGAAAGGATGCAAGCATTCTGGAATCCAATACTTCGAAGGTGAGATCACGTAGCTTCACTTTCCTCTGGACCTGAGCATACTCAAGAAACATCGATAGAGCTTTCTTGTATGACCGGATGGTGTTTTGACTGTACTTCTTCACCTGAGGAAGATATGTGACGAAGTATTTCTGAATCAGGTCGAACAGGCTGTTGAGTTTTACTTTTCCCATACTGCCACCTCTGGAACCATTTCGTCGAGTTCGTTCCAAGAAACCCCAGTGGATTTTAAAAGATTCTCCGGCAGGATGTGGATGTAGTAAGCTGTTGCCGAGACTCCGGTGTGCCCCATGTAGGAGCTCAGGTATGGAAGCATTGAGAAAAGATTCTTTTTCTCATCAATCCATTTCTGTAGCACCATCGAGGCAAATCGATGCCTCAAATCATACGGCCTGGCGTAACGAAGGTTTTTCTCACAAATGTCAAGGTTTGCCCTCTTCCAGCATCTCTGAAACAAGGCAGTCAGGAGTTTTCCAGTGTACAAGCCTCCTTTCTGTCTTGGGAATAGATACTCCTCATCTGGAGCAAAAAACGCTTTTCTAGAGAGGTATCTGCCACACATGCCCTTCATGTCTTCAGACATCACAACAATGCGCTGCTTTAATTCTTTGTTGTGGCGTATCAGGATTTCACCTGTCTCCATATTGACATCGTCACACTTGATTTCACGAACTTCATTAGGACGCAAGCCACATGTGTATAGCATACGAAACATGACGGGAGCGACTTCCGGAACCCATGGATCCACTTCCTGCGAGGGTGAAATCGTATCAACCGCAACGAAGAACTTGGAAAGACCATCGTCTGAAAGGAGGTTTATGCGATGTCTTCTCTTAGGTGTATAACGCGTCATGTATCCTACAGGCAGCACGTAGGCATCTCCTCCGGAGGCGACAATATACCGAGCAAGTTTTTTTATTAAGGCTACTCGAACCTTAAGTTCTGAACCTATGGACCTATCACATTCTTCCTGGAGCCAACCACAGACAATGTCTTTAGTGAGTTGTGCAGAATCGATGCCGGATCTGATGCAGTAGCTGTCGAAAGAAAACAGTGAACGCCGAACGGGCCAAGGACGATGCCCATTGGCTGTCCAGTCTTCCAACAGATTGTTCATGTGGTAGGCGAAACAGCATCTGAAATTATCCATATATCCCTCCTGTCGGTTTTATCCCATCAAATGGAAGAGCGCATATGGAAAGATGTCTGCT
This sequence comes from Spirochaetales bacterium, assembly GCA_012523305.1. Classification (GTDB taxonomy): domain Bacteria; phylum Spirochaetota; class Spirochaetia; order Sphaerochaetales; family Sphaerochaetaceae; genus JAAYDK01. Next base: position 1,267 of record JAAYIV010000170.1, on the reverse strand, counting down.
GTCTAGAGAAATATACCGTTTTGTGATATCCATTCCGGAATGTCCTAGAATCTGGGATGTTGTCATGAGTGGTATCTCCGCAATAGTCATCCTTTGTCCTACAGATCTTCGAAGGGAATGAAAACCTTTGCATTCGATTCCTGCCCTTCCACAAAGGAACTTGAAGCGGCTGGACAGTATGCTTCCCATTTCATAGGCATCGAATGGGGCCCGATGATGAACGAATACTTTTGTTGATTTCGATTTCGGTCTTGCCTTCAGAATATATGATTTCAATGCTTGACCAACATCCTTTGTTAGTGGCAACGCCAACGGGACACCGGTTTTTGACTGATTAATGTTGATCTCCCCACATCTCCAGTCTATGTTGGGGAGTTCAAGGGAAATGATGTCGATGGCCCTCAATCCAGTGACGACACCAAGTAGAACGATTGCATAATCCTTTTTCCCCTGCGCAGTGCTTTGGTCTATACTGGTCAACAAGTCATATATTTCCTGTTGGGACATCGCGGGAAGAATCTTCTTCTCGGTTGCAATCGGAAGGGACAGGTACTGAGAAAAATCACAGTCAGCAAGTCCGTGGTTGACGAAATACTTGGTCAGAATCTTCAATCTGCGCTGGTCGCCGTACAAGGTTTGACCCGAAACCTTAGCTGAGCGTTCAAGCATATAGCCTCTGACAAGCTCTAGAGTGATTTCCGACGGGGAAAAGCATTGCATTTCTTCAAGCCACAGGAAAAACTGGTTTGCAGAACTTATCATATGGTATCGATCTGGTCCGCTGAAAAACTCATCTGTGCGAAGCTCTTCCATGATGGCCTCAAATGCTGTTCCATGCTTGGGAGTCATCTTTCGGACGGAGTACAGATTACCAGTTTCAATGTAATGCAGGAAGCGGGAAGCCGCCCTTTTGTAGTAGCGGACAGTTTCCGATGATATTTCTCCATTAGCATGTCGCTTGACATGATATGTAAGAAATCGATCCACAATGTCTCTATCCAACGTTCGGTTTTCACACTCATACAGTGAACGAATCAGGCATTTTATCGGAGTCCGATACATCTTACAAGACTTGGGAGGATAACCTTCTTCTGTTAGGGCAAGAAGAAAACTATCCAATTGTTGTTCAAGGTTCATAACTCTTACCTCCTTGGTAATTAGTGGTAAGTGCCAGTATATAATCAGAAATTGAACAACGATAAAACCATATCAAACAACACGAAATTTATCTTTTCCTGATAAATCAAAACTCCTGATAAGATGAGTT
>JAAYIV010000169.1 GCA_012523305.1 Spirochaetales bacterium | reverse complement strand
TATATCGCCGGCGTGGTGAAATTGGTAGACACGATAGACTCAAAATCTATTGGGGGCAACTCTGTATCGGTTCGAGTCCGATCGCCGGTAAAGAATGTTTGAATCCATCCTTATCGGGTGGATTTTTATTTTTTTTGCTCCATCACTTTTATGGCTAACGGACACTTGTTCAGGAACCAAGGAAAAGCAAAACAGGAGGAGTTCCACCCATGCACACAAGAGAAATCATCACGACTGATAACGCACCGGCTCCCATCGGAGCCTATTCACAAGGAATCATAGCTAACGGATTCGTATTCGTTTCAGGACAAGGCCCTCTGGATCCGAAGACGCAAGTACTCCCTTCGGACATAACCGAACAAACACGACAGTGCATACGCAATATCGAACAGATATTGAAAGCGGCCGGATCATCACTTGATCATATCGTTAATACCCATGTGTATTTGGCTGATATCGCTGATTTTTCCGCAATGAACGAAGTATATCGTTCTATGATGAGCACTCCATATCCTACCCGTACAACGGTAGCTGCCCAGTTAAAAGGTATTCTCGTGGAGATTGACGTGATTGCGATGGCTGATTAATCGATTACATCGACTATCTCTCGCAATGTTGTGATACGAACATCATAATCTTGTAATAGATGCTCAAAACCATACGATGCATGGATGAAGGGAAGGTGGTTTGATCGTGCTGCGATGCGATCTGATTCCATGTCACCTACCATGATGGCATGAAAATTGCCATGTCTCTGCAGTAGTGTTTTGAGATTGCCTGTTTTATCTAATCCCGTATCTCCCGCACAGATGCTATCGGTAAAATAGTGCCTAGCGTCATAAGTTTGCAGGAACGCTTCGATATAACCGCTTTGACAATTACTGCACAGAGATAGCTTCTTGTTTCGTGATAATTCATATAACACTTCATGAAATCCATCGAACACATGTCCCAGACCAGTAGGAATCAATTCATTTTCCAATCGGATGGCCTCATCGTGAATCTTAATCCTGATGTCTGCAGGTACCTGGGGTAACACGACATCGGCAACTGCGAATGAAGGGTGCCCAAATGCATTTGCAAGATTGGATCGAAGGATGATGGAAGGATCTGTTTTTTGAGAAAGGCATGCGCGACTCCATGCTTCCATACTCAACTCGGTAGGATCCCACAAGGTCCCGTCGAGGTCAAAAATGATGTGGTCGGCTGATAATCGGGTATCCATGACATCTCCTGTTAGGTTGTGCATTGAACTATTGTCTGAACGTTTGGTTGAGAGCAGGCAATGATGGGGGTAGGGAGAATTGAAATCTCATTCCGGTATTGTTCAACCTCATCTCACTTATCCCATCAAGATACGAAACATGCTTTCTGATACACATATGACGACATCGATATGATAAAAAGAAGGATTTTGAAAATTATTACCGATGCATTCCGTATGATTCACCAAGCCAATGATAATCCTCCGATTATTTGCAGATCGGGTGCGATGTCATCATTTCCCCGGTACACCTTGATCAAGTCAGTACGCAACCACGCACGACCTTCGGTGAAGAACGCTTGCATAGGAATATCGTACGAACTCCATAATCCAAGCCTACACGTATGTTCCGTAGGAGTACTGGGAGCATGTGTCAATGACATCATGCCGAATATGAATGGCGTATCCATCGATATTGCACCATGTGCCATATAAAAGATATCACCACCCAGGGAAAGTCCGTTTCGGCCTTTCCAATCAAGAGCTACTGTCGCCACAATCGCATCTCCTCCATATCGATATCCAAGAAATTCACGATGGGGAACGTATCCGTACAATTGGTCTCTTTCGCGTGTCATGATGATAAAATCGACTTTATCGCGTAAATATAGATAAGGATCCGTGTAAACAAATTCGCTTGTAAGACTCAAAAGACCATGTTTGGTCGGTATCACGGTAACGGTGCCCAGTTGGTATGCCATCGTGTTCGGTTGGTCGCTACCTTCTCCCGGTGCGGTGACTTGATCAACGGTCCAGGATGCATACAGCAAGAATCGTGGAGAGATTGATGCAAAAACGGTCGCATCGGCAATCGCATTGAATTGCCCCCTGTTACTCAGGTTATGGAAGATATAGAGAGGATTAAGGTATTTGGCATTGAATTGTGTATCTTGATACATGACGTTTTCGGACAGTTCTATACGCAGCCAGGATAATGGAACAAATTCCAGTCGATGGGCCAAAAACATCCGAACAGTCGGATCGTCCGGTTTTTCAGGAATGTATGGCAATCGATGTCTGCTCGTATATCCCGGAGGATCCATGAACATCGTCAGGCTGGTAAATTTCACATTGTTTGAAAATAGTGTGAATCGGATATGGTCATGATATTTGACATGATCATCGATGACAAGATTACCGGTAATACCGGGACCCCAGGTTACAAGATCTCGCCCGAATTGAAATGAATAGTGCGAGCCCCCGGCTGCTAGAAATGCCCGGTCAGGCGTATCAAAGTCATGAGTTCCTTTCCTGAGCATGTTCGTGGAAAATTTCGGTTGGAATATCATCGTGTCAACGGGCATCATGTTACTTGGGTCGTCACTGGCGAACCGGTTATTTTTTATGCCAAAATTGCTATACAGGTAAAAATTATTCGAGAACCAACCGTCGGCCTCCAATAACAAGAAATGAGAACGTCTTTCATTATCCCAATACCAATCCTTTTCAGAAGAAAAATCTACATCGTTGGTATGAAAATATCCTTCGACATTGGTGCGTAGCGTCAGATTTCCTGAAAAATGTTGGGGTACATGTCTGCTTTCAAAGTTCAGTCGTTCAATAGTGGTTTCATACAACAATTTTCCGGAAGCCGACAATGTATTGATATCGATGTGTGAAATTTCTCTCTTCAATTCCTCAACCGACCAAGGACCGCTCGAACTCGGTGCCGCTATTCCCTGTTCGATTGCGAGGAGGAGTATATGTTGCCATATCGGAGAATCTGAAGGGATAATCTTTTGGTTGTTTAATGTTGATCGGGATGCAAATACTATCGGTCCGCTTACTACCAATAGAAGAAATAGTATCATATTTGTGTAAATTACAAAAATGTTTGATTTTTTTATCAATGAGACATCCCTCTTTCGTGATTCTTGTAGTATAGTGTCTAAAATATCACAAATTTCCATATTTTAGGAGATAAGCACTATGAAAAGGAATGCTTGTGCTAGAATTTTGTGTGTGGGTGTGATTATCCTTTGTGCCTGTTTGAATACGCTAATTGCAACAGAGATAAATGGTGCCCGGTATATTCCACTCGACTCGTGGTTGTACGAGGGATTGGATACCCTCTACCAACACGAAGGTAAGGTCATTCCATTTACCGCCCGACCTTATGCTGTTGATGAATTCGCATACTATTTGCACAGGATAGATAAGAAAAATCTTTCCGAAGCAGGTCAAAAACTTCTTGATAGGATTGAGCGGGAAATGGATGCGGATGTGATCTTTCAAGAAAAAAAGTCGGCTTTTTCTGTCACTGCCATCATTTCTCCCGAATTGTATCTCAACACCGATAAATCATTGATATGGGATAATGCAAATCAACATTACTTGGACAAATATGTATATGGGTATGTGGACAGGGTCCCCCTTTTATCGATTCCCGTCCAGTTTTGGGCTGGTGATTATTTTTACTCCGAGATTGATATCGATATAAAAGAACAACCCGGAATCGGATTATATCCTGCGACAACATTCAACGGACCGTCGACCAATGATCCGTATATCAACTGGAATAATATTCCCATGGGTTTTGATCACATATTCCACCATTTTCCTGATAGTTACTATCTTAGTTTTGGTAACACCCATTGGAATCTCTATATGGGGTCGGGTGAATATTCTGTCGGTACGGGACGTACCGGTAATTTGATATTGAGTAAAGATGCACATAAGATTACCGGTTTGCGATTATCTTGGTACAATACACTTTTCAGATATAATTTTGCATATCTGTCATTACATCCCGGGTTGGGGAACAGCGGTAGGTACGAGCACGGATCTCGGATGTCTTTGGATCTAGGGTATCTCACCCATGGCTACAATCCGAGTATCTACAGTGTGAACCTGGATGATTCGACTTCTTCGGACAGATTCGATGGATACATGGACACCGGGTCGTATCCCTATAAAGGATACCTCACCCACTCGATGGAATTCAGGCTATTCGATGAAAAATTCTATGTAGCGGTAACCGAAGCCGCTGTCTATGCCCGATCGGTTCCCGAGCTATTCACCTTCATGCCTTTAGCTTTCTGGCATAATGGGAATAACGGTTCGCAAACTAATTCGCTGTTATCTCTCGATCTTCAACTTGCGATCGGACCTTGGGCACAGCTTTATGCATCAGGAGTCTTGGATCAGTTTACGATGAGCCACGAAACAAGTTCCACCGAACCAGCGGCGCATGGCATTATCGCGGGGGCGTTCACAAGAGTCCCGGTCGGTGATGGTTTTATCACAGGAGGAGCAGAATATGTGTATACCAGCGATTGGCTCTATACACATAGATATTGGCTGCAAACCCCGACCGTGAACCAACGTAATACGGCTATCACGAGAGGTGGGTATAATGTTCGCTTGCTCGGTTATTCCATGGGTAATGATTACCAACAAGCCCATGTCGAAGCGGGCTATGCAAGATTGGGAGAATATTCACTGTCCTTATCGTATAACTATGGTGTCAAAGGTCCTTTCGATGTGTTCATGCGGTTACCGCAGGAAAAAAACGGTACGGTGTATGATCCGAAGGGAGATCGGGCAAATTGGCCGAATGCGATCCATCACCAAATCGGTCTCGTAGGACATTACAATCATGACAATGCAATCGATTTGGGTCTCCACACGTACTATACCCATGTGACCAACTACAAAAATCAAGCCGGGGTGACCATGCAAAACTTCGAGTTGACATGTAGCGTGAGTATCGATGTCAGCGCTTTGAGTGCTCCAATCAGCGATAGATCAACCAAGTAATGTGATGATCCACCATCCGGGTAGATCGGACATATCGTCTGCCCGGATGCTAAGATCCGTCATCTTGATACCCTGCCAGACTTCCAATACATGTCATCCCTATAGTAAAAAGCACTGATGTCGTTGGTTATCGCGAGAGCGCAATGGGAAGCGAATGCCGTAAACAATGACCCCGAAGCTTCGGTAAGAATACACAGTACATATCCTAATAACAATGCTCCTATCGCTTCTTGGGCGCCTTTGGGTATGTGAACAGCCGCATACAGCGCTACATTGATGCCAACCGCAGTCCAGAAGCCAACAGAATGTGATAACATACCCAAAAGGATTCCGCGAAACATCAATTCATAGGAAAACAGATATGCCATCCACATACATATGTCGATGATGAGGATCGTTAATGACCAATTTGATGCCGCCAGTTCAGGATACCGGCCAAAAGATTTCTTTTTATTGTTCGACACACGGTTCTTCTGCCAAACGGCAATACCAAGTAGCACTGTCAGCACTATCCCTATCATCCATGAAAACAGGTCTTTGGGTAGCGCAAGCGCATACGCACTGGCAGGCACGTCAGGATACACCCAAAAAGCGAATAACGAAAAAACAACACCAAAAAGAATTGTTCCGTGTAGCTTGTTCCACACGAACCATGCGGTAACACCGTTGTTTGGTCCCCACTTTTTCAAAAACCAAGATCGGATTTTCACACTCTCGACCATCAACCAATACGTTAGGAATACCATGATGAAAACTATCAGGAGACTTCCTGGTGAGTGATCGGGAATCAGCCGTCGCATATATCGCCCCCTTTCATCTCAAATACCCGTTTTCTTCGAACCAGCGGATACTCTCCTCAATCGCAAAGCGAATATCGGTTTTTGGCATGGCAAGTTCTCTTTCAGCCTTGTTCGTATCGTAGTAATGGCCATCGCAACCGATTCTTGCCATCGCATAGCTCAATAAGGGCGGCCGTTTGGTAACGGTCGAAACGATTGATTGCATCAAGCCTATCAGTAACGTAAGGCTATTGGGAATCCTTAATGTCGGTGCCCGTATTCCCATTACGTCAGCAGCGATTCCAAAGAATTCCTTATATGAAAGATTATATCCGCCCGCAATATATGATTCACCGAGTCTCCCCATGCTCAGGCTGTTGGTGATAGCCTGAGCCACATCATGCACATGAACCCAGCATTTGCCTCCGTCAGTGTATCCGGGAACTTTTCTCCGATACAATCTGATGAGCATTTGTCCGGAACTGGGGGTGCTGTCGTACGGGCCGATCATGAACGTCGGATGGATGAGGATAACCGGCAGTCTTGATTCAACGTGTCTTTTCAGGACCAACTCCATCGCTGCCCGCTTACTGTCAATGTAATCCATTTTGTAGTGGGCAGAGCCGAACGGTGTGTTTTCATCTCCTGGATGGTTCTTGCTCCCAAATGTAAATGAATTTGCTGTTCCGATATATACAAGGCGTTCCACATTGAAATGTTCTGCTGCATCAAGGACATTACGGGTCCCTTCGATATTCACTTTTCTTACCGATTCAGAGCGAGAAGGCCACACGCTGGTGTTGGCGGCAATGTGAATAATCGCATTGCAACCTTTCACTCCATCGAGTACCGAATCGGGATCTAACACATCCCCCCTGCGGATTTCAATCGGAAGGGGTTCCAACGTAGGGATAGCTTTGTAAGGTTGAACGAATGCAACAACTTCATGGCCATTATCTACAAGCATCCGTGTCACATTGCTTCCCAATAAGCCATCGGGACCGGTAATCGCGATTTTCATTGTAAAAGTATAACAGCCGACCAATACTGGAAACAATAAAAATAGATGATTTCCCAATGTTTTCGCTGTTGCCCAGAGGCATTGGCAGTTGCTCTTTGTTGACAGGACATGCATGTATGGATTAAAGTATTTGTATATACATTAATAATTCGTATATACGAATAACATTATACGAGAACTCTGTTCTCGGAATAGGGGGGGCGGAATGGGACCTGTTGAATTTATCAGGGAGCATAAGATTGTTGCGATTGCTCGGAAAATACCTGTGAAGCACATGCTTGGTGCTGCTTCTGCATTGTACCAAGGCGGGATACGAATACTTGAGATTACATTTGACCAAGGGTCATCGCGATGTATTGAGGATACGGTGGAAACGATTACGTCGTTGAAAACACTTTTCGGCAATGACATGCTGATTGGAGCCGGTACTGTCATCACGACGGAACAAGTAAAAGCCGCATCTGGAGCGGGAGCTGATTTCATTCTTGCTCCGAACACCGATAGAGAAGTGATTGAATTGGCGAAATCAATGAATTTAGTTGCTATTCCTGGAGCTTTTACACCTTCAGAGATCATGACCGCGTGGAATGCAGGAGCCGATATCGTCAAACTCTTTCCTGCGGCCAACCTTGGGATTCCTTACATAAAAGCTATCCGCGGCCCGATCAATCACGTCCCTCTCATGGCGGTCGGTGGAGTTGATGAGACAAACATAAAGGCATTTCTTGATAACGGATACATGTCGTGCGGGATAGGCTCGAATATTGTCAGGAACGATTTGATCCGGGCAGGCCGGTTCAAAGAATTGGCCGAGCTGGCAGAGACATTCGTAAAAGCGATCAGATAGGGGGAAGATGTGAAAAAAGTAGTATGTTTCGGTGAAATAATGTTGCGACTGAATCCGGAGGGATATCTGCGCGTCAAACAAGCTCAGCAATTCTGCGCATCATATGCCGGCGGAGAAGCGAATGTGGCGGTTTCATTGGCTAATTACGGTGACAGCGCCAGTTATGTGACCGTAGTCCCGGATAACCAACTCGGTGAAAGTGCAATCAATGCACTCAGGCATTGGGGTGTCGATACCACACATATGTATAAAGGAGGACAACGGCTTGGGATTTATTTTGTCGAAAAAGGTGCCAGCCAAAGGCCCTCGACAGTGATTTATGATCGCAAGCACTCATCTATCGCAACTTCCACCGTTGATCAATTCGATTGGGATACGATTTTTGAAGGAGCTGATTGGTTCCATTTTACCGGGATTACTCCCGCACTGTCCCCACAACTGGTCGATATCACTCTCGAAGCATGTAAGGTCGCCAAAAAGAAGGGGATCACGATCAGTTGCGATTTAAACTATAGGAAGAAACTGTGGAGCAGGGAAGAAGCCCGAAAAGCAATGACCGTTTTGGTCAAATATGTTGATGTGTTGATTTCCAATGAGGAGGACGCTTTCGATGTGTTCGGTATTTCTGCGCACGGAACCGATGTGTCTTCAGGTCTTGTGGAAGGTGCTTCGTATGAAACGGTCGCACAGCAATTGGCAAGCAATTTCGGATGCAAGTATATTGCTATCACCTTACGCGGTTCACTCAGTGCGAACGATAACACCTGGGCGGGACTCCTTTACGACGGGAAGCAAAGCTATCTGTCAAAAGGGTATCCTATCCATATAGTCGATCGTGTCGGAGGGGGCGATAGCTTCGGGGGAGCCTTGATCTATGCGATGCGGCAAAAGTATACTTTGCAGGAAACGATCGAATTCGCAGTAGCGGCGTCATGTTTGAAACAGACCATAGAATATGATTTTAACCAAGTGTCCGTCGATGAGGTCAAACGATTGATGGCGGGGAATGCCTCAGGACGTGTTCAGCGGTAACAAAGGAGAAGATCGTGTTTCATCAACCGACTCTTCGTGTCACTACAATTCTTGAAACGGTATCGGCCCATAACGGGGAATTGACCATGAGTGAAATCGCTCGAATGGCCAATATTCCCCGCGGGACCATCATGCCGATTTTGCAAACATTGTGCGGACAGCATTTTCTCAGCATGGAAAAACAATCGAAGCGCTACTACATCGGTTTGCGTTGTTTCCTTTCAGGTGCTTCATTCGCCAACACCTCCGGTGCTTATAGCGGAGTTGCGTCTATTGTCAACATGATGGCAAGAGAAAGCGAAGAGACCGCCCATTTCTGTATTCTAGAAAAAGGCGATGTCCTGTATGTGGTGAAAGCCGAATCCACACATCAAATTCGGATGTATTCGGAAATCGGCAGAAAATTGCCAGCCTATGGGACAGCGGTCGGGAAAGCATTGCTCAGTGACATGAGCCTGGAAGAACTCAATCAATTGTATCCCGATGGACTTTCTCCGTTGACTGAGCATACTATCCGTGATGTCCGGTATTTGTATGACCAATTACAACAAGTGAAGCAGACCGGATTCGCACACGAATGCGAAGAGTCGAATATCGGTATCAGATGTATAGCGACACCGATACGGTATAATGGATCGATAGTGGCTGCTATAAGCATTGTCATTCCATTATTCAGGTATGATGAGGAGAAACGGTGCGATATCGAGCGAATTCTTACACAGGCGGCAAACTCGCTTGAAAATATCATTCCGCTTACTGACATATTGAATAAGACCCGGTAGAAGCACACTTCAGCTTTCTTTCGCAAAAACCGAACCGTTCCGATAGTCTCTTGGACTGACTTTCATCAGTTGCTTAAATCGCCTGGAAAAATAACACATGTCTGAAAAGCCAACCTTCAGGGCAACTTCTTGGATTTGCAAGTCGGTCATGCTTA
>JAAYIV010000168.1 GCA_012523305.1 Spirochaetales bacterium | reverse complement strand
TTTACGGAATTGTTGCCCCGATGACCATAGGATTGTATTTTCCTTTGCCCGAACATGCGTTCGTTGATATCATGCGGCGGTATCTCACTCCGATCGCGTTGGCCAATACAGCGACATTCGGAGCCTTACGGTATGACAACAGCGATGTCTTTGTCGGCATGATTCCATTAATCATATTGGCTGTCGGTCTCTTCGCACTATTGCAACCATTGATGAACAGGGTAACGAAATGACTATCATGACAATGACTTTGAAAGACAATGTCCGCCATCCGCTGAATCTTTTACTCGTTTTTATTCTACCGTCTGTCCTATTGATCATTCCTTCAACTTCGGGTGGATTCCCTTTTGGCCTCACTCTTTTTGGAATGGCAAACATGTATTGCGCATTTTTGCTTACCCGCCCGATTGCCACCGACCGGATGCAGAACATCATCATCAGGATTGCCTCGAGCCCGTTGCGCTATTTCCGATATCTGTTCGAGCATCTTGCGTCCTACATGGTGCTCCTATTTGTTCAGGTAATCTTATTCGTTCTCGGTATAAAAATTATATATAAGGATGCGGTATGGTCACACGTGTTGTTGATCACCCTTTATTGCTCCTACAGTGCGATGATACTCTCGTTTTCTTTGGCATGGAATTCGTTATTCCGTTCTTACAACACATCATTGGGATTGTTCTCAGGAATAGGTTCGCTGATGTGTCTGGTAACCGGGGTCTCTATCCCATTGGTATTCCTTCCTGATCAATTGATTGCGTTTACCAGAGTGTTGCCCACCTACTGGCTGCCTTACGCATTATCTGCGATTAATGCACAAGATGGCTCCAAAATCCTGCTTGGCCATAGTATACTCTTGCTGTATGCACTGATATTTTTCTTGCTTGGCAGTAAGAGGAGATACTAGGCATTTGATAAAGAAACATGTGGCAATCAGCTCAGAAATCGTATGCACATTGTTGATGATACTTTCGTTCACCTGTCTGTGGGCTCTGTTGCTCCCGTCAAGGGGCATAGGAGAAATTATCGTCACATTATTGTTGATAGGCACACTCCTGCTGCGTTGGAGGCTTCATCTCGAAGCGGAATATATGATTTTCGACAATCTGTTGCTCATCGTTGCAGTACTGTGTAACCCGTCTTTCGCTTTGTTCCTTTATTTCCATATTTTCTATTTGGCCTACCAAGCTAAATATGTTCATACGATTCCCGCGTTGTTGTTGGGTATGTACTACCTGGGAACTTTGGCGTGGCTTCCCGTGATAGCGATGATACTCGGTTCAGTATTATCAATTTGGAAGAAGGAACAGCATAAGTTGCAGCAGTCATGCGATGAGTTACGGCTTAAGGTATACAAGCTCGAGCAGAACGAAACGAACCTCCTTTCTGATTATCGGGATACGCAACGCCTTTCAGCATTGACTGAAAGGCAACGCATAGCAGAAAACCTCCATGACAATCTCGGTCATGAGTTGACCGCGGCTCATCTATCGTTGAAAGCCACAGGGACATTGTTACGGCAACATGCAATCGATCAAGCAATCACCACCCAACAGAAAGCTGAACTACGCCTTGACAAAGCATTGGAGCAGTTGAAGGAAGCTGTGATGCACCTAGAACCCGATACGACAACCGACATCATGACCGTCCGCCGGTTATTCGATGAATTTTCCTATCCTGTTTCGTTCGATTGCAAAGGAGATCTGAACAGAGTCCCCCCGTATATTTTTCAACTAGTGCTTGTTTCGATTAAAGAAGCGTTGACCAATATTCAGAAACACTCGATACCTACCCGTATCTTGGCGTCTCTCATCGTAACAGAATCGATTGTGAGACTCGAACTATCAAACGACGGGATATTACAGGCAACTGAGACCATGCATCAAGGAGGACTGCGTTATATGAGAAAACGCATTGAGGCCGTGAAAGGAAGTCTCAGCACCAAGAAAAATGATGTGTTCACCCTCATCATTACCCTTCCTTATTCATCCGGAGAGAGATTATGAAAATCGTAATTATCGATGATGACGAATTGGTGATTGAAAGCCTTTCCATCATCTTTTCTTCCGAAAAGGAAATCGATGTGATCGGTAGCGGGAAAAATGGTAGTGAAGCAATCAATCTGGTCAAGAAGAACAAAATTGATATCGTTTTGATGGATATCCAAATGCCAGTCATGGACGGTATCAGTGCAACCAAAATTATTAAAAATGAGTATCCATATGTGAAGGTCGTCATGTTAACGACATTCCACGACTACAGAAACCTTCATCTGGCATTGCAAGCCGGAGCTTCCGGTTATCTTTTGAAATCCGATGAGACTGCCAAGCAGGTGTTAACCCTGAAGTCAGTGTATCACGGGTTGCCGGTCATCAGTGAAGAAGCATTGAAAAGCTTTACCGAAACCCGTTCAATCCAACAACTGACACAACGTGAAAATGAGATCTTGATCCATGTGGCAAACGGTCTTTCGAACAAAGAAATAGCGGACAAACAATGTGTGACCGAAGGTACGGTCCGCAATACTATTTCAGTCATCCTGGAGAAATTGGATTTGCGCGACAGAACACAATTGGCCATCTATTATTGGCAAAAAAGATGATTTACATAGCGAACATTGCTTTCGCATCATGCATTCGCTGCATCGGATCGATGCCAAAGGGACATCGCTTGACGCAGGCACCGCAAGATACGCAAGAGCCGGCTTTTACCTCGAGCCTTTGATAATCTTTTTTTATTTCGTCGGTCATTCCATGAATAGCATGATCAAGCAAACGAATCGTCTCCCCGATATTGATGTTCACCGGACATGGGAGGCAGTGATTGCAATACATACAACTTCCACTGAGATCCCATTCATTCATTGTTATGATATTACGGTAATCACGTTGTTCGGCACTTGCCTTAAAAAACTGCAGGACATCCAGTAGTTCATCAGTATTCTTCGTCCCCGGAACCACGGTGGACACGATTTTTTGATCCAACAGGAAATTCAGGCATTGTGTCGATGTGGGAGGATATTTCAATTTTCTTGTCGAAAGCAACCATCCGCCGGCAAATGGCTTCATAGCAACCAAACCGATGTTTTCTTTCTCACATACGGCATAAAAATCTTTTCTTTGGGCCAATACCGATTGGCTATCGGTTTTGGTAAGATCATGCATTCGCTTTTGAGCATCTTGCTCAACGTTATCGGGAGCGATATGCCCGAGCACATCAAACGCAGGGTTCATCGAAAACATGATGACATCCACCAAACCGCTTTCTGCAGCTTTTTGTGCGATGGTGGCTTCATGACTACTGAAGCCAAAGTACCTAGCCTTGCCTTCTTTCTTGAGTTTGACTGCCAAATCCATGAATTTCCCGTAGAGGACTTCCTCAAGATCTGCAATTTCATCGACATTATGCAACATCATGATATCGACATGATCAGTGTTGAATCGGCGTAGAAAATCATGAAAATCATCTTCGCAGATGGCAGCTTTGCGAGTACGGCTGTACTGCCCGTTTTTTTCCATCACTCCTAGGTGCCCCGCCAACAGAATCTTATCGCGTTTTCCTTTCAAAGCGATTCCCATCTTTGTTCTGAAATCTCTTTGCGGCCAGAAGAAATCAAAATAATTCATACCATTGTCGATTGCCATCGCAGCGACGTCATTCACCATCTTCTGTTCTTCACGTACAACGTGTTCCGTACCCAAACCGATTTCTCCGACTTGTAATCCCGTACGCCCCAAGGTTCGATAATTCATTTGGCTGACTCCATTATGTAATTCTTATAAATTCCGATTATAAAGGGGAAAATAGCTAAAAGCAATTGATTCATTCGGTCATTGGTTCATTGGCTCAAATGTAGGACTGTCACCGTTGCGTTTGTTCCTGTACATCATTTTATCCGCCTGATCGAGCAGATACTGCAAATCATTCTCATGCCCGTCCTGGAGTGTCGCCATACCGATCGAGAAAGACAGCCCGAACGGAGAGGCTTCTTCGTTTGACATTTGCTTTAACTGGTAATTGCATTTACCGATAATCTCGTAGATCGTCGTGTCGTTTGATGAAGCGGTCAGCACAAGAAATTCATCACCGCCCCAACGGGCAAGCGCATCCGAGGGCCCGAAGTTAGTCTTTAATACCTCAGCAGCCATTTTCAATGACCAATCACCGGCCGAATGGCCATATCTGTCATTTATCGCCTTCATTCCGTTTATATCAAGGAAAATTAAGATGGATTCGAGGTTATTGCTCTTATTCTGCTTCAAAATTTTCTTACTCGCGATTTGAAAACCCCGTCTATTTAGCAATCCCGTGAGATGGTCGGTGGTGGCCATGTTTCTCAGATCATTTTCAAGATTTTTCCTATGGCTAATATCCCTTGAGATAATCACGATCACATCTTGCTGATCATAAATTCCAGGAACGATCCTGATTGATACTTCACCGGGGAAAATGGTTTTGTCGGACTTCTGTAACAAGAGCTCAACATTTATTAACAGTCTATGCTCCATTAATTGATTGAACAAATCGGCAAGTCGATGATGCTCCGACGGAGCGATCGAATCATAGATGTTGGTAGTGTGATCTTTTCTCAGATTACATGCTCCGAATAATTCTATTGCCCGTTGATTGAATTCAACGATCGTGCCGTCGAGTTTAGCTACGGTCACCGCTGATGGGAGCATGTTCACCACAGTCCGGTAAAACTCTTCAAACCGTGCCAACTTCAATTCGTTTTCTCTATTATCAGTGATATCCCGGACCACACCCCTGATGCTACCATCTGCGAACGGGAGACCCGGGTTGATCTCCAAGATAGTAGATTCTCCCGAGGGTTTACGATAGTCCAACACAATATCTTTGAGTTGCCCGGTAGCAATCATGTCTTCATACCAAATAACTAATTCCTGGTTGGATTTGGTATCGATCAAGTCAGAAATCTGTTTGCCGATTATTGATTCGGTTCCCATATACCCCGCAAGCTGGGCAAATGCAGGATTAGCATACAGAATCTTTCCGTCCGCATCGATCACATAGATACCATCACGTAAGTTGAATAACAGATCATTGGGATCCCAAAGATGGGAATTCTTCGGTTGAAGAAAGTGTTCTTGAAACAGATGTAACGGATCGGTCATCGCCCTTCCTCACGCTCTATTTACTTCCCCGCAATGGATTGCGGCTTGTTTATGTTTCAAGCGCATTTGGTCGCTAATGGTAAGAATGCTCAAAGATATGTAAGTAGTCAAGGACTTATTACAAAAAATGTAAGAAGTTTTATTATTAATAAAAAATTACTATCAATCGAACATATCGTGTCGGGGGCAATCGTATCCGTACTTTACGCATTGTCCCCGAAGCGTGAATCACATGCCAGTTAATGCTTTGAAATCCATTCTAATGCTCTTTGATATTTTTTATACAACCGCTCATAATGTTGGACATGTCCATGATCCGGTGTAAAAGCCTGCTCAGAACCTTTGAACGCCTGCACGGCTTGTAAGACCGAA